>JAPSFT010000021.1 GCA_035063765.1 Deltaproteobacteria bacterium | reverse complement strand
GCGTGTCGCGCCCGCGCACCTTTCCGCGCCCTTTCCGCCAGTTTCGACGATGCGCAGGTTCGGCGGATAAGTGGTGGAGCCGACGACCGGATTCGAACCGGTGACCTGCTGATTACGAATCCCATTCAGCCCCGATTCGCCTCCCTGCGACCCGCTACTCCCCTCGACGTCTCATTGCTCTATCAGCTTGAAAGAGCGGAAGAAATCCGCTGTTTCCGCTCGCACCTCGCCTACGCCCCGTTATGATGGCGTTGGCTTTTCGGTGCTTACCCAGTGCTTACCTCCGAGGGGCGGCTGAATCCGCGAGGCGGGGACGACTTGAAGCTCACCAAGCGGTCCGTGGAAGCGATCAGCCCTGGTTCTTCCGAGACCGTCGTCTGGGACGAGGAGCTGCCCGGCTTCGGGGTGCGCATCAAGCCATCCGGCGTGCGCTCCTACCTCGTCCAGTACCGCAACGTCGCTGGCCGCTCGCGCCGGCTCACTCTGGGTCGTCACGGCGTCATCACAGCTGAGCAGGCGAGGCGCCATGCGCGACTGCACCTGGCCGATGTGGCACGTGGGGAGGACCCGGTCGCGCGGCGCGAGGAACAACGCAGAGCGGGGACCCTCGCCGAGTTCGCAGAGCTCTACCTGGCGCAGCACGCCATTCCGAAGAAGAAGATGTCCTCCATCCGGAGCGACCGCTGGCTTCTCGACCGGCACATCCTTCCGCGACTCGGAAGCGTTCCCGTCAGCGCGGTCACGCGGCAGGATGTGGTCGCACTGCACCACGCGATGCGCGCCACCCCGCACGCCGCGAACCGGGCGCGGGCGCTCCTGTCCAAGATGATGAACCTGGCGGAGAAGTGGGGCGCGCGGCCGGACGGCTCGAACCCCTGCCGGCACGTCGAGCCCTATCCGGAGACGAAGCGGCGGAGATTTCTGTCCGGTGCGGAACTCGCGAGGCTCGGGGCCGCGCTTCGCGACGCTGAGATCCACGAGACCGAGCTGCCTTCGTCGATCGCGGCGATTCGCCTGCTGCTCTTCACGGGCGCGCGCGAGGGCGAGGTTCTTGGCCTGCGTTGGGAACATGTGGACCTCGAGCGGGGCATGCTCATGCTTCCGGATTCGAAGACGGGCGCGAAGGAGATCCCGCTCAATGCGCCCGCGTTGGAGGTGCTCGGTCGCCTCGATTCGACCCGCTCTCCCTGGGTGATCCCGGGGAAGACTTCCAACGCTCCACTCGTCGGACTTCCCCGCGCCTGGCGGCGGATCCGGAGAAGGGCCGGCATCGAAGACGTCAGGATCCACGACCTCCGCCGCACAGCTGCGAGCGCCGGGGCGTCGGTGGGTGTCACGCTGGAAGCGGTTGGCCAGATTCTGGGGCACAACCAGGCTGCAACGACCAAGCGCTACGCGTTCCTCTTCGAGGATGCCAAGCGTGAAGGGGCGGAGCGGATCGGGTCCTGGCTTCATGCTGCGCTCGATGCCGGGCGAGCGGAGCCAGCCATCCCGCTTCGGCAAATCCTCCCGAGGGCCTCGAGGGTGTGGCAGAACCGCGAGACGGCCCGGTCGTAGCGCCGTCCCGCTTCTTCGGCGACGATTTCGGGCATGGGTGAACACGTCATCGCCGGCTCGTGCCTCTGCGGCGCCGTCCGCTTCGAGGTCGGCGCGGTGCTCGACCGGGTCGCGCACTGCCACTGCACGATCTGCCAGCGCGCGCACGGAGCGGCTTTCGTGACCTGGGCAGCCGTGCCCGAGGAGCGCGTGCGCATCACGGCGGGCGAGGACGACGTCACGCGCTATCGCTCGTCCGAGATCGGGACGCGCTCGTTCTGCCGCACGTGTGGGAGCACGATGTTCTGCACGCTCGACACGCACCCGGGCGTGATCGACGTCGCGCTCGCGTGCCTGGGCGCCGACCACGGCGCCGTCCCCCGCGCGCACCTGTTCTGGGACGATCGCGCCGGCTGGATCGAGCTCGGGGACGGGCTGCCGCGCCTCGGTGGCAAGAGCGGAATGGAGCCCCGGTAAGCACCAGTCGGCCCTGCAGAAGCGGGAGACGTCCCGCGGCCAGCCGCCGCGCAAACCGAGGTCAATGAGCGCGGCTGCGGCCGCGGGTGACGGGCAGCAGGAGCGACTCGGCGAGCGCGGGCGCCTCGCGGCGCGACCAGTCCGGGAGCCCGGTGACGACCCGGCGGCCAGGCTCGCTCGCGTGGAAGGTTCGGCCGAGTCGGTCCCAGGTCGAGAACACGGTGCCGAAGTTGGTGTCGAGCTCGCGCCAGTCCGACGCGTGGTGGGCGCGGTGGAGCGTCGGGGTGATGAAGAGGCGGCGGACGAGTCGCTCGCTGCGCCGGGGAAGATCGAAATTCCCGTGCTCGAGCAGATTGGCGACACCGAATACGAGCTCGAAGAGGAGCACGCCCGCCGCCGGGACGCCAAGAGCCACGATCGCGGCGAGGCGCACGGGGAGAGCGAGGAGCAGCTCCCCCGGGTGGAAGCGAAGCGCCGTGGTGACGTGGAAGCTCCTGTCGCCATGGTGGACTTGGTGGAAGCGCCAGAGGAGTGGCACCTGGTGATTGGCGCGATGCCAGAGGTAGGAGACCGCGTCGAGCCCGACGATGCCGACTCCGACGGAGATCCACGGGCCGGCTCCCGTCCACGCGAGCAATCCCAGCCCGCGGTCGGCAGCCCAGGCGCCGACGATCCAGCCGCAGGCGCCACAGAGCACGCCCATCACGAGGCCGTCGACCGCCCAGAGACCAAAGTTCGTCCGCCAGGCGGGACGCAGGCGTGCGTGGGGCTTCCAACGCTCGAGCGCGAGGCCGAGCACGAGCGCTGCGGCCAGAGCCGCGCCTCGCGCGAGCTGATAGGACGCCTCCCCCGAGTCGGGCATGACTGTCAGTATGGCGCCGCGCTGGACTGGTCGCCCGCGCGCGGGTCGACCTCGGCACGCGGTCGGGCTCGACCAAACGCGGCAACGCCGGCGCGACAGCGCGGTACGTAGGGGAGGGTTGTCATCCCGGACCCGGCGCCGGCGCGGGACGGCGCGCATGCGTGCAGACGAATCGAGCCCGGCCGATCGCGTGCTCGGCCGAGCGGATCTCGACGAAGCCCGAATCGGCGAGAAGCCGCTCGGTCTCGTCGACGGAGCGGAGCGCATAGACGCTGGCCGGCAGCGCGGCGAGGGTCTCCGCGTCGCGTGGCCGGTAGCCGAGGAGCACTCGCCCGCCGGGTCGCAGCACGCGGCGGATCTCGCGGAGGTCGGCCGTGGGCTCGCTCCAGAAGTAGACCACGTGCACGCCGAAGACGGCGTCGAAACGCCCATCCGCGTGGGGGATCTTCGCGCTTGCCGCGAGCGACACGTCGGCCTGGCCCGAGTCGATCCAGCGTCGCATGCGCCTTCGCGCGAGCCGGACCATGACCTCCGAGGGATCGATCCCGGCGAGGAAGGCGCAGCCCGCTCCGGCGAGGCGGGCGAGCGTCCGGCCGTGCCCGCAGCCGACCTCCAGGACCCTCTCTTCCGGCTGGACCGCAAGCTCCTGCACGGCGATCCGGTTCGCCGGCTCGGTCTCGAAGGCCATCAGGCGGGCCACGATCTCGCCCAGCCACCCGCTCGGCAGGCGCGACTGCCGGGCGATGAGCTCAGGCTTCGCCATCGCGCTTCCCGGTGTCGCGAGTCGCCACGCGCAGCCCCGCGACGTAGGTCAGGCACGCGCCAGCGACGGTGGCCGCGAAGCCCACCGAGAGCTCGTTCCAGCCCGCGATGCAGCTGCGCGGAATCACCACCCCGTAGCCGATCACCAGGGTCGGGACGACGAACCCGGCCAGGGGTGCGTACAGCCGCACGCTTCCGCATCGCTTCGCTCTGCCTTCCCTCGCACCCCGGTTCACGACTGCCCCACGACCGCCTCGATGGGGCGCGCGGGCCGGTGCTCCGGCGCACCGGTCGGGCGGAGCTTCATGCCAACGCAGAAACGCGTGATCGTAGAACGGCGAACGACGCAGTGATACACGGCGAGCGTCGCGCAGACCGACGCGATGAGCAGGAGGGTGTACTTGGTCGCGATGCCGAGCTCGAGGTGGAGGATCGGATAGCCGATCAGGACGATCGCCGACTGATGGAGCCAGTACACCGGGAAGGCCGATTCGGTGAGGTAGGGCAGTCCCGTCCTCACCGAGATGAGGAAGCGATGCGCTGCTCCGAGCAGCGCCAGCACGAAGCACCAGCCTGCGACGGCCGAGCCCGCGAGCAGCACGCTGGGCGCCGCGAAGACGCCGAGCACGCCGAGCAGGAGCACGAGCGTGGTGGCGAGTCCGACGACGAGAGCGCGCCGCCACTCGCGGTGCACGGCGTGCTCGAGCGCCGGGTAGCGGGCGAGAAGGAAGCCCGCGAGGAGATACGTGCTGTAGTAGCCGACGTTCGCCCAGTCGTCGTAGAGGTTCTGCAAGCCGGGCCAATGCGGGCGCAGGAACACCTGGACCAGGACCAGCGGAACGATCGGCAGGTAGACCCACCAGCCCGGCGCGCGCGTCAGCTCTCCGCGACGGTCGCGCAGCCAGCGGAACAGCGGCAGGAAGAGCACGGTGAACACCAGCAGGTACGCCACGAACCAGAGATGCGCCCACGTGAAGCGGTCGAGCTGCGTGAAGAAGGTCGGCAGGAACTCGAGGAACGATTCCTCGAACGGCTCCATTACCGGCAGGCCCGTGGGAATCACTGGCGCGAAGCTGAGCTGCAGCGACGGGCTCACGTACAGTCCGGTGTAGTTGGCGTCGAGACCGCTGCGGAGCTCGAAATACTTGATCGCCGGCATGAGCAGCACGCAGCCGGTCACCAGCGGCACCCAGAGCTTCAGGACGCGTTCTCTGGCGAAGGCTTCCGTGCCTCGCAGCTTCAGCGACGAGTACGCAGACCAACCCGCGAGCAGGAAGAACAGCGGCATGTGCCAGAGGCTGATGAAGCCGGCGCCGACCAGCATGACGAGGCTCTGCTCGCCGTTGCGAATGTGATAAAAGGGCGCCGGGTTGAACACCATCGCGACGTGGAACACGAAGAGCAGATACACCGCGATCACGCGTAGCCAGTCGATGTCGCGGCGGCGCGGCGGCGGAGCGGTCGTTGAAGCAGGGTTTCCGGACACGGTCAGTCCTTCACGAGGGCGCTGGTGAGGAAGGCGAGGGCGGTGCGTTTCGCCGATGCTTCGTCGACCGCCTGCGGCGACGGATCCCAGTGGCGATGGACTGCCCAGAAGACGAGCGTCTCGAGCACGATGCGTGCGGCGACGGCGCCGTCGTCGAAGCGCCGGAGCCGCCCGCGACGAGCGCGGTCGTCGAGGTATCGGCCGAGGCGCGCGAGCGCGTCCTCGCGGCCGGCCCGGTACCACACCTTCGCGAGCTCGGGGTAATCCGGCGCGCAGCGTTCGACGAGCTTGATGGCGGTGCGGTGGCGCGCGAGCGCGTCGTAGAGCCCGCCTAGGACCGCCTCCAGCTCGCCGCGCACGTCCGTGACGCGGGTCCGCGCAAGCGCCGCTGTGAGGGCAGGCAGGACGCCCTCCTCCGACAGGCGCTCTTCCACCAGCTCGAGCGTGGCGCCGGTGGATGGCGTCGGCACTGGGAGCAGCTCCGGGAGCTCGACGCGGCCCGAGCCGTCCGCGTGCCGGAGGACGCAGTCGAAGAGCGCCTCCTTGCTCTCCACGTAGGTGTAGACCGAGCCCTTCGACAGACCCATGCGGGCGGCCACGTCGGCGACCTGAGTGCGCCGGTAGCCCTGTTCGAGGAAGACGGCGGTGGCCGTGTCGAGCAGGTCCTGGAAGCGGTTCTCGGGGATCGCGCGCGGCATGAGCCGGATCGTAGTTGACCAACCGAGTCAGTCAAGTACCTTCTCGGCGTGCCTGGGAGGGCCCCGGCCGCTGGGAGGACCACTCTGCTTGCTCCCGCGAATCATGGCTCGAGTCGCGCTCGCCGCGGCCCTGACGCTCTTCTCGACCCGAGCCGCCGCGCAGGTCGCCGACTGGCCCGTCACCGAGGGCGCTCCCGGCGGCGGGCGCTTCTCGCCGCTCACTGACATCACGCGCGACAACGTGGGCCAGCTCCGGATCGTCTGGAGCTACCGACACGGCGACTTCTGGGAGGGGAAGTTCCCGCTGCGGGTGAACCGCGGCAGCGCCTTCGAGTCGACGCCGATCGTCGTCGACGGCCGCCTCTTCTTCACGACCCCGCGCAACCGGGTGATCGCGCTCGACCCCGAAACGGGCCGTGAGCTCTGGACGTTCGATCCCCAGCTCGAAGGCGGCCGCGCCTACGCGAACGTGTGGATCAACCGAGGCGTCGCGTACTGGCGCGACGACGGCGAGGCGAGCGGGCCCTGCGCCCGTCGCGTCTTCCTCGCGACGCTCGACGCGCGCCTGATCGCACTCGATGCCGCGACCGGGACGCCCTGCGCCGGTTTCGGCGCCGGCGGCGCGGTGGATCTGCGCCGGGGCATCGCGCCGCTCTACGACGACTGGGAGTACAACGTCACCTCGCCCGCTACCGTCGTCGGCGACGTGATCATCGTCGGCTCCTCGATCGCCGACACGCTGCGCCCCGATTCACCACCCGGAGACGTGCGCGCCTTCGACGTGCGGAGCGGCGCGCTGCGCTGGACCTTCCACACGATCCCGCATCCCGGTGAGCCGGGACACGAGACCTGGGAGACCGGCACGCGCCTCACCGGTGCGGCCAACGTCTGGTCCACCATCACCGCCGATCCAGAGCGCGGCCTCGTGTTCCTTCCGGTCAGCAGCGCGAGCCCCGACTACTACGGCGGCGACCGGCCCGGCACGAACCTGTACTCGGACTCCGTGGTGGCGCTCGACGCGCGCACCGGCGAGCGCCGCTGGCACTTCCAAACCGTGCACCACGATCTTTGGGACTACGATCTCGCGGCTCCCCCGGTTCTCGTGACGCTCGAGCGCGACGGCGACGCCGTGGACGCGGTCGTGCAGGCCACCAAGCAGGGCTTCGTGTTCGTGCTCGACCGCGAGACTGGCACGCCGCTCTTCCCGGTGGAGGAGCGTCCCGTGCCACAGAGCGACCTGCCGGGAGAGCAATCATGGCCCACTCAGCCGATTCCGACCGCCCCGCCGCCGCTCGTGCCCCAGCGGCTCCGCGAGGCGGACCTCTACGCGCCGACATCCGAGCACGCGAAGGCGTGCAGCGAGAAGCTCGCGAAGCTGCGCAATGAGGGGCTCTTCACGCCGCCGAGCGAGCGGGGCTCCGTCGTCTACCCCTACGCGGCCGGCGGCGCCAATTGGTCGGGGGCGGCCTGGGACCCCGGTCGCCAGCGGCTCTTCGTGCCGGTGCAGAACCTCGTGCACGTGATCCGGCTCGATCGCGTGTCGGAGCGCGCGACGGGCGGCGGACAGAAGGTCTGGCCGCTGCGCGGCGCGTCGCTCCGCAATACCTGGTGGCTCCTCACCGGGCGTGGGACGGGCGAACGCTACCGGCTGAGCCCGCTCTCCGGGCGCACCCTGCTCGAACACGACGGCGTGCCGTGCAACCGGCCACCGTGGGGGTTTCTCGTCGGCGCCGACCTTTCGCGCGGAGCGATCGCCTGGAGCGTGCCGACCAGCGTCGGCGACGGTGACCTCGGCGGGCCTTCCTTCGGGCCCCCGCTCGCCACCGCGAGCGGGCTCGTCTTCCACGCAGGCACGAAGCGCCCGGTCCTGCGCGTGCACGACGCGGAGACGGGAGACCGGATCGCCACGTTCGAGCTGCCGGCGGGGCTCCACGCGGGACCGATCAGTTACAAGCTACGGCCCGCTGGAAAGCAGTACGTCGTCATCGCTCCGGGCGGGCACATCGGAATCGGCTCGCCGCTTGGCGACCACGTGATTGCGTACACGCTTCCGGATTCCACGCCCGTCGAGGCGACTGCGGGAAAGTGAGCTCTCGATCCGTCCAAACGCCGAGCATGCCTCTCTGCCTGGGTTGTCTGCGCGAACTCGCCAGCCCCAACTCAGGGTCGGGGCCCGAGCAGCACGACCATGGCACCGAGGACGGCGATTCCGGCGCCAATCAGGTCTCATCGATCTGGGATGATCCCTTCCACGCCGCGGAGCCATGCGAGCGACGAGGCGATGTAGATGCCGCCGTAGGCGGCGTAGGCGCGGCCAGCGTAGGCGGCGTCCACGCGGGTCAGGCACACCGCGAAGAGCACCAGGCTCAACACGCCCGGCACTGCGACCCAGGCCGGCCAGCCGCTACGCAGCCAGGCCCAGAAGGCAAAGCATCCCGCGATCTCGAAGAACGCTGCGGCGACGAAGGCGGCGAAAGAGTTCACGGCTTCGAATCCAAGGTTACCGCGACCGTGCCGAGCTGCTCGCTGGCTGAAGGACAAGCCCGCGCGGGCGCGCGGCATGATGGACGACGGTTTGCCAGGTACCGTGGCGTTTCCGAGCGCGTCGCCACGGCATCACGACTACCGCTGCGCGAGACCCCACATCTGCGAGAACATGTTTGATTTCTGGACGCTTGGCGGCGCAGCTGCGCCTCTTGGTTGCGATTGGTTTTGGAAAAACCTTGGCGATTCGTACGCTTAGGGCGAGTTGTGCCGGTATAATCTCCTCGCGGCGGGGCCCCCGGCCCGAGCCGGGGGAGCGAAGATGCTGGACCGCGTCTCGAGCCTCGCTCGTCGCCTCACCGAGCTGAGCGTTCGACGACCTCTCCTCACGGTCCTCATGGGCCTCGGTCTGACCGGGGCTCTGCTCTTTCAGGCTGCACAGCTCACCAGCGAAGTCGGCTACGCGGCGTACTTCGGGCCCGACGATCCGGCCGTACAGCGCCTCTCGGACTTCTTCGAGGAATTCGACAGCGGGCTGCACGTCCTCGTGGTGTTCGGTTGCCCGGGGAGCAGGGTGTGCGCCTCCGTTCGGGAGCAGGGCGCGCTCGAGTTCATCGGGAGGCTGCAGCGAGACCTCGATCGGCTGCCGAACGTCCGCAAGACGCAGAGCGTCTTGAACGCCCCGATCGTGATCGGACCGCTCGAAACGCAGACGATCGCCCGACAGGATGGCGACGGCCGCTACGAGCTCAGCGACGACTGGCGTGCGCTCGTCGATCGCTCGCTTTCGGAGCCGTTCCTCTCGAACATCGTGGTGTCGAAGGACGGACGAACAGGCGGAATCATCGTCGAGCTCCAATCGCTGCAGAGCCAGCCCGTCCGCGACGTCGTGCACGCCATCTTCGAGCTCGTTCCGAGCTATCAGGACGAGCTCGGTGGGGAGATCTTCGTCGCTGGCGATCCCGTCTGGACGGTCGTTGCGGACGACGACCTCGACTCGGACTCCTTGAAGCTCACGCTCCTGATGTTCGTCCTGATCGCGGCGATCCTGTGGTGGTTCTTCCGGGACGTCTGGCTCACGATCCTTCCGGTCCTGGCCGTCGGCGGCCTCACCGTGGCCATCCACGGGATCCTGGCACTCCTGTCGTTCCCGATGACCTCGATCCTCGCGGCTCTGCCGCCCGTGCTCGTCGTCATCGCAATCACGGCGGCGATCCATCTGATCACCGCCTTCGTCCGTCATGGAGCTGCGACGCCGTCCGCAGCCCTGATCGAGGCGGCGGACGAGGTGGGTCCGGGCTGTCTCTGGGCTGGCTTCACCACCGCGGCGGGATTCTCTTCGTTCCTCTTGAGCGATCTCACGAGCTTCCGGCAGTTCGGGCTCGCCGCGGGCATGGGCCTCGGGCTCGCTTTCATCGGCACGTTCACGCTTCTCCCCGCACTGCTGTGTCTCAGGCCGCCCCGGAGCCGCGGGACACAGGGTGTTCGCCTCGGCATGGTGCGCGACCTCCTCAACGCCGCGCTTGCAGCAGTGAGGAGCCGGCCCGCATTCGTGCTGGCGACTGGCGCAGTGGTGCTCGTCGGTCTCGCCCTCGGGATTCCCCGGCTCTACTACGAGGTGGACTTCGGCGACCAGTCCCTGGTGCTCCGGTCGGTCCGCTTCATGGAGGCGAACTTCCGGCGCCCGATGACCACCGAACTCGTCGTCACCGTTCCGGAAGGGAAGCGGATCTACGACGAGGAGACCCTGCGGCTCCTGGAGCGCCTGGAACGCTACTTCGATCAGGAGCCGAGCACGGGATTCGCCTGGAGCTTCTTGGACTTCCTCGAGGAGGCGTATCGAATCGACCGCGGTCATCGAGCCGAGTCGTTCGAGGCGCTCGTTGCGGCTGCCAAAGCCGAGATGCCGCTCGTCGCTTCCCACGAAGGTGTTTCCGCCTTCTGGAGCGAGGCTGCGTCCGACGCGGAGGGAGGTCGTACCTATCGAGATCGAGCCCGCATCTCCGTTCATCGCAGCTGGCTCAACGGCCAGGAACAGCTTCCCTACGTCGACCGCGTGCGGGGCTTCATCGAACAAGTCAACCGCGAGGTCGAAGCTCAGGGCTACCGAGTCGAGCTTGCCGGTGGGCTCGAGCTCGCGGCGCTGGCGGAGCGGCGGATTCGTGAGACCCAGTGGGGGAGCTTCGGGGGCGCCTTCGGAGTGGTCGCCGTGACTCTCTGGGCGCTTCTCTGGTCGTCGCCGGGGCTCGCAACGCTGGCGACCCTCTGCAACCTGCTTCCCGTGCTGGCGCTCCTCGGCGTGATGGGTTGGCTCGGCATCGCAGTCGATCCGGCGAACACGATGGTGGCGGCCGTCCTGATCTCGATCAACGACGACGACACGATTCACATGTCGCTCCGCTACCAGCGGGAGCGGAGTGCGGGCAAGAGTCGCCTCGAAGCGATCACGATCGCCCTCAAGACAGTGGGCGAGGCGATCGTCGTCACGAGCATCTGCCTCGCTCTCGGCTTCGCCGTCCTCATGTTCTCGAGCTGGGGCGGGCTCGTCGCGTTCGGTCTCCTGGCGAGTCTTGGCATCGTGATGGCACTCCTCGCGGACCTGCTGCTCCTGCCGGCTGCACTGCTGTGGCGCGAGGACTCGAAGGTGTAGGCATGCAGTCGTGGGCAACGCTGAGACCCTGGATCGTGGTGGCGGCCGTTACGGTCCCCTGGGTCGTCGTCTGGCCCGCTCCACAGCAGCTCCCGCGTCCGATTCGCAGTCTCGATGCCCCCGTCGATGATGCGCTCCGCGTCCCGTTTGGAGCCGCCTTCCTCGGGACGCTGAACACCGACTTCGAAATCCACGACCGGGTCCTGGATGTCGTGCTCGCTGACGAGCAGCAGACCGTCTTCCCGCGCGATCGGGCGGAGCTCTTGAGTGCCATCGAGCAGAGTCCGAGCCCCTCGGTAACGCTGCGGGTGGCACGCGGTCGAGAGACCGCGGTCGCACACGCGGGTCGAGTGACCTTGCCCGGCTGGCAGGTGATCAGCAGAAACTGGCCTCCGATCTTCCTTGGCGCCGCGTTCCTCGTCTTCGGCCTGACGATCGCACTCGGAAGCCGCCATCCCGTTGCGCTGCCGCTCTTTGCACTCTCCTGGTGCGTGGCTGCCAATCTGCTCGCGCAGCTCGATCTGATCCTCCCTGAGGATCCAGGCCTCCATGGAATTCCGTCGCTGCGGTCGCGGCTCGGCGTAGTGGGTCTCACGCTGCTTCCGGCCTCGTTGATCCACCTCGCCATGCGCTTCCCCGTGGTGGCTCCGCGACTTCGCTCGCCGGGGGTCGTTGCCGTGCCCTACGTCTTCTGGCTCTTCCCGGCCGGCTTTGCGCAGCTTCACCTCCACGAGGCCACTTTCCTGAACACCCTGGAGAAGATCGCGATCGGCTCCACCTTCGTCGCGGCCGCGATCCTGGCAATCGGAAGCCTGACCGCGATCCGGACGATGACGCCGATCGAGCGGGCGCGAACGCGGGCGCTGCTCTTCGGGCTTGGACTCGGTAGCGCTGTTCCCCTCGTCTATTTCCTCTGGGGCGGGCAGCCTCCGCTCGCGCTGCGGAAGCCGTTCGCGCTCTCCGTGCTTGCGTTTCCGGCCGCCATCTCCTGGGCTGTGGTCCGCTACGGCCTGCTCGATCCGCCGGTGTGGATCCGGCGCGCCTTCCTGACCGGGCTGTCGGCGGTCATCGCGCTCCTGTGCGCGAGCGGGCTGGTGTCGTTGACGTTGTCGTTGCTCGGAGAGCCCGCGGCTGCCGTCTCGACCGAAGTCGTCCCTGTGGCGTTGACGACGACGGCTCTCTACCAGCTGCTCCACTTCGGTCTCCGCCGCGGTGCAGCCGGCAGGATCCTCCGGGAGAGAGCCTTCGAGGAGTTCCTCGAAGAGGCCAGCCGCGAACTCGCGGCGGCCCGGCTCCCCGGGGTCGTGCTCGAGCGGGTCGAGGCGCTGATCGCCGCTCACCTCGGCGCGAGCCGTGTTCGCTGCGTGACCCGGCTGGTGGCCGCGGCCGGCGGGGATCCCCTCGTCCGCGGTGGCCTTCATCTTTGGCTGCGCGAGGGAGCGCCGGCGCAGCGGATCGTCCGTAGGCGCGGGAGGGCAGAAGACCCCGGTCCCGACCTGGCAGAGGTCGTCCTGCCGCTGGTGCCGAAGAGCGCCCCCAAGGCGATCGTCGTCCTGGCATCACGTGCCGATGGGCTCCCCTATGGCGACGAGCACGAGCGAATGCTCGCGAGCCTGCGACACGTGGCGACGACGGCTTTGGAGGCTGCAGCCACAACGGCCGACCTCGAGGCCAAGGTCGCGCAGAAGACGACGTCCCTCGAACGTGCGCTCGCTGATCGACAGGCGGTCCTGCGGTCGGCCCGAGCGATCTGCGAGGCGGAACACCCGCAGGATGTGCTCGCGACCCTGCGCGCGTTCGGCGACGCTCACGGTGTCTCGGTCCAGTGGCAGCTTCCCGGGCCGGGCCGCATCCGGTCCTTGCGGCTGGCCCTCCCTGGTGAGCTGGCCCGCTCGATGGATCTCGAAGGGCTTCTGCCGAACCGCCGCGAGGAGCTGCTGCCGCAGCTCGAGACCCTCGCTGCCTTCGCCGCGCTCGCGCTCGGCCGCCTCGAGCTGCTCGCGGACCTGAAGCGAGAGGTCGAGCGGCAAGCCCAGGAGATCGCGACGATCAACTCGCGCAGGCTGCATGCCGAGTTCGTCCGCGGTGTGGCCCACGAGCTCCGCAAGCCGACCGAAGAAGTGCGCAACCGTGTCGAGAAGCTCGCGGCGTCGCTGCCGGCGGGTCATTCCCAGACCCTCGAACGCATCCGCGCCGCGAGCCGCGAAATGTCGCGCCGGCTCGATCTCCTCCTCTTCCACTCCGGCGTTCGCCTCGATCTCCAGCGCATCGACCTGGTCCGGATCGTCGACGATGCCGTCGAGGCGGCCCGAGCCAGCGGGGCACGTCGAGACTTTCGGATCCAGCACGATCTACCGCGCCTGCCGATGCTCGCGGACCCGAGCCGGCTGCTGTCGGTCCTCGAGAACCTGCTCGACAATGCGGTCAAAGCCACGCAGGAAGGACAGGGGATCGCAGTGCGGACGACGCTCGACAGGGATCGTGGTCACCGCGGCAACTGGATCCAGCTCGAGGTGGTCGACGAAGGACATGGGATCCCGCCGGACCGGCTCGACGAGATCTTCGAGCCCGGGGTCGGCTTCGGGCCGAGCGGGTTCGGGCTTGGGCTCTCACTCTGCCGAGAGATCGTGCACATGCATGGTGGCACCGTCGAAGTCACCTCCCGACCAGGCTCCACCGTCTTCCGCATCCGGCTACCGCAGTTCCGTCCAGGGGAAAGCGATGACAGCAGCGCCCTCGATCCTGCTGGTTGAAGACCACGAAGGCACGCGCTCCCTGCTCACAGGCGAGCTCGAGTCCTCGGGCTACCGGGTGATCTGCACCCGGGACGGCCGAGAAGCGCTGGAGGCCCTGCGCCGCAGTCCCGTGGACCTGATCCTGAGCGACTACCGCATGCACCCGATGGACGGACTGGCGCTGTTGCGCGCCGTCCGCAAGACGCTCGAGGTGCCGTTCGTCCTCTACAGCGCGGGCGCCGACGCCCAGGCGGTGTTCGCAGCGGGGCGAGCGGGCGCCGTGCGCTTCCTCGAGTTCCCCTTCCGCGTCGCGGACCAGCTCCTCCCCACGATCGCCGAAAGCTTGAGGACCGGCGGCGGGCGGGAACGTGGCGAGCAGCGCATCGGCGCCGAGCGGCTGATCGGCTCGTCGGCGGGCATGCGCCGCGTGAAGGCCGCGATCCGCCGCCTCGCCCCGAGCACCACGACCATCCTGATCCACGGCGAGACCGGGACGGGGAAGGAGCTGGTGGCGCAAGCGATCCATGAGGAAAGCGGTCGAGGTCCGTTCGTCTCGGTGTCGGTTCCGGAGCTCTCAGAGGGAGTGCTGGAGAGCGAGCTGTTCGGCCATACTCGGGGCTCGTTCACCGGTGCGGTTGCGGCCCGCCAGGGCCTCTTCGAAGGCGCGGGGGGTGGGACCCTCTTCCTCGATGAGATCGGCGATACCCCGCTGCCGGTCCAGGTGAAGCTCCTGCGCGCGCTCGAGACTCGAGAGATCCGGCCCGTCGGCGGAACGTCCTCACGGCGGGTGGACGTGCGGATCGTGGCCGCGACCAATCGGGACTTGGCTGAGATGTCGCGCCGGGGTGCGTTCCGCGAGGACCTCTTCTACCGGCTTCGCGGCGCCACGATCCATCTCCCGCCCCTGCGTGCGCGGATCGGCGACATCGACATGATTGCTCACGCGCTGGTGGCAGAGATTGCCGAGGCCGCGAGGGTGCCGGCGCCGAAGCTGGATCCCGGCTTCCTCCTGGCACTCACCCGCTGCCCATGGAAGGGCAACGTTCGCGAGCTGCGAGCGGTGCTGGAGAACGTGATCCTCTGGCGAGATGGCGACGGGCCGGTGGAGCGGATGCACCTCGTCGAGGCGCTCGTCGCCATGAACCCGGACCTGAGCCCTGAAGACCAGCTCCTCGCGCAGAACATGCTGGACGTCTACCGCAGGCACGGTTGGAATCAGGAGGCAGCACGGCGCGAGCTTGGAATGACGCGCGGGGAGTGGCGGAGCCGGGCTGCCCGGCTCGGTCTGGACGCGCTCAAGCGGCGGCGACGGTGAGGTTCCTGGCCGCACTCATCATCGGGGCCCTCGCGCTGGCGCGCACGGGCCTCGGCGCTCCCGAGGAGATCGAAGACGTTACCGAGCCGTCTGCTTTCGAGATCGTGCAGACAGCCTTCGACCGTATGTTCAACTACCCGTCGGTGCGGAGCGTCACGCTTCGCATTCACCGCGCCGGCGACCGGGTCACCTACCGGTCCTTCGACGTCGTCTACAAGAAGGTCGACGGGCGTGGTAGAACGCTCCTCCGCTTCACGGAGCCCGAGTATCTCCGCGGCAGCGCACTCCTGATCATCGAGGAGGGGGATGGCCGCAACGACACCTGGATCTACCAGCGGGACCTCCAGCGCCCGCGCCGGGTCCTCGCCAGCCACAAGGGCGACTCCTTCTATGGGAGTGACCTCTCCTTCGAGGATCTCGAGCACCACGACTGGAGGCGCTACCAGTTGCGGCGCCTTCCGGATACGGTCGAGCAAGACGCGCCGGCCTATGTCGTCGAAGCTCGGACGCCTCCAGACTCTCAATACTCGAAGGCAGTCGCGATCGTCGAGCGCGAGCGCTTGGCCCTCCTGCGCCTCGATCTCTTTGGCGCAAGCTCCAGCGAGCCCATCAAGTCGCTCGTGCTGGCACGAGACCGCATCGAGAAGGAGGCGAATGGGAACTTGAAGCCGGCCAGCATGTGGGTTCACCAACACGGCCGCGAGGCCTCGACAGAGGTCGTGTTCGACCGCATCGAGGATGACCCCAAGATCGCCGACAGCGTCTTCGCAACCATGCGGCTCATGAAGTCAGGCGAAGACCTCTACAAGCTTGTCGAGCGGATGCGCGAGGAGCCTGGCGAACCGTGATCGACGCCTACCGGCGGCGCCCGCTCTACAGCGCCGACAACGAGGACACACGGTCCGAGCTGACCGCGCTCGAGATCGACGCCGACGACACGGTCATCGCAATCGCCGCAGGTGGTGGCCGTGCCCTGAGCCTGCTGACGGCGGGCCCCAAGCGCCTCATCGCCGTGGACCGGCGCCCGGATCAGCTCTTCGCCCTCGAACTGAAGGCCGCCGCGATGGAGATCTTCGACCTGGCAGGGTTCCAGGGCTTCCTTGGCATCGGCGATGAACCCGATCGCCTCGATCGCTACTGGGCGATCCGCCAGTCCCTTTCCAGGAGCGCTCGAAACTACTGGGACAACAGGCGTCGGCTCGTGGAGTCGGGGCCGTTCTTCGCAGGGCGCACGGAAACTGCACTGATCCGATTCATGCGCAGGCTCAGGGCCCTTGGTCTCATGCGCTGGGCAGAGCCGTTCTTCCAGGCGACCACATTGGATGCGCAGCAGGCGCTGCTAGAGGCGCACCGTGCAAGCGTCGATCGAGGCCTCTTCTGGTGGAAGCTGTTCTCCCACCCTCTAGTCATCTATCCCATCGCGCAGGATCCGAGCTTCCTTCGCTCGACCGAAGCCAGCGTTGGTACCTATGTTGCTCACCGGCTGATCGACTATGCCAGTTCCAACCTGGTGAGAGATAGCTACTTGCTGCGGCTTGCCTACGACGGCGGACTGACCGCACGGAGCCCGCTTCCCCTATATCTGACGCCCAGCGGATTCGACCTTGCTCGGAAACACCTCGATCAGCTCGAGATCCAAGGTGTCGATCTGCGAGACCTCGCTGCCCGGCTCCGACCTGCGGGTCGCATGAAGTGGTCGCTATCCGATGTGAGCTGCTGGATGTCGGAGGCACGATTCCACGACCTCCTGAGACTCACCGTCGGATGCGGACCGCCGGGCTCCCGCTATTGCTTCCGAAACTTTGCCGCGCGGCGAGAGCTGCCCCGCGACCTCGAAGACAGGGTCTGCCGGTTGCAGGCGATCGCCGAGCAACTGAACCGAACCGACTCCTCGGTGATCTATCGGTTCGAGGTTGGGGTCAGCCGGTTGGCTACTTGCCACGACGCGTCTGGAAGGCGGCAAGAGGATGCTGAGGCGTGGGTCTAGATACCGGACATCGAGTCAGGACAGCTCGCGCCGATGGTACCGATGCGCGATCACGTCGCGCGGGATGCACTCCCGCTCGCCTTGGCGTCCGCCACGTAGACGCGCTCGAGTCGCATCCCCTCGCTCCAGCGCATCGGTGTTCGGAAGATCACGCGATACTCGCGCCGCAGCATGATCTGCGAGCCATCGGGAAGGTGGATGCGATGTCTCACGGCGACAGGGCCCACGGCTTCCTCGACGGCCCTGGCTGCGATGGCCTCCGGTGCCGCGATCAGCATCCAGATTGCGGCGATCCATCCCAGCGGTCGTCGCCGCCAGGTCGCACCGTCGTAGCCGGCTTCCTCGCTCATGCTGGCGGGTTACGCAAGCGCCGTGCCGACGAAGGAGGGTCGCACGATGCTCCTCGCGCTCGTGCCGACGAATCGCCCTGATCAGTGACCGGTCACCAGTGACTCTTCAATGGGCATTCCATGGCGCAGCCGGCGTGCCGTCCGGCAGCCTCGATCGCGTGTGTCCGGCCTGTGCGCTGAGAGCGCTTCCGGAGCCGTTTCGTCTCCTTCCGGACAATCTGGGGGTGAGCTCCGACGCGCAGGCACGCCTCCTCTCCGGGTGGCAGCGGCTTGTCGGGAACCTTGCAGCGTCGACCGGGTGTCACCGAACGCGAGACCGTGCGTATTCCGGTGCGAGAAACGCCGCTCTTCCCGCATCGCGGGGAAGGGTGGCGCTCCGAAGGAGACTTCATGCGCTTTGCTCATCGTTTGTTCTCGATGGCGCTGGTCGGCGCCGTCGCGTCCGGGCTGCCCCTCGTCGCCTCGGCGGCATGGAACGCCGAAGACAGCGGTCCGCACCGGGAGCACCGGGTGGATGCCACCCCGATCGGAAACGACTCGGCGGAGCCGCGATCGATGGCACCCAAGCCCGGCGTGGCCATGCAGCGGCCGATCGCTCCCGCACCGGCGGAGCCCCCGTCGGGCACCCGATCCCTCGCCCCCAAGAGCGGGGTGGCCTTCACGAGACCGATCGGGCAGCCGGGTAGCGCCTCCGCTTCGGAAGCGCCGCTGGCTTCGGACTGAGCCTGGGCCTGATCGCCGCGCGCGGCCACGCATGCTAGTGCGGAGACCGCGCGCGGCGATCGCCGGGTCGGGCGCCGGAGTGGGCTGCTCGCCGCGCGGGGACAACAGTGACCCCTGAAACTCGCGGTGCTCGGACGGAGGTGTATCCACGGTCGTCTCATACATCGAATGCGCGCTCGCAGCCCGCGGCGCGGGCTTCCAGTCAGCGATGCTCATGCCCTCCTCCTGCCTTGCCATCGCTAGTGCGCGAGCCGGTCCGTTGCCGACGCAGATCGGCGTAGTCCTCGGCGGACAGGTGCGGCAGCGCCGTCACGAAGGCGACCAGATCCCACAGTTGCTCGTCGTCGTGAGTGGGGCCGAACGCCGGCATGCCCGTCATCTTGATGCCGTGGTCGATGATCCAGTAGAGCTCTGCCGCCTCCCAGCTTTGCTCGCTGGTATGCAGCTCCGGCGGTCGCGGGTTCAGACCGGCGCCGACGACGCCGCGTTCGATCCCGGGTGCGCCGTGACATCCGACACACATGTCGTCGTACCCCACGAACCCGGAGTGAATACGCCGCGGATCGCTGAGGCCGTTCGGAACCACGATCCCATCCGCGCGCCGCTCGACGGCCTGCTCCATCGCCGTCGAGAGCAGCCAACGGACGGCCGCGGAATGCGGTTCGGTGGCCGCGACGTCGTAGAGGCCAAGGAACAAGGCAGCCGCACCGGCGGTCATGGCGACCGAGAGCAGCAGTAGGGCCGCGGCTATGGATCGCATTCAAATCTCCCTCACCCGATTCTCCATCTCCCTACGGAGCGAAGGTTCCCGAAGTGACATCGGGAGCACCAGCTGAGGCCATCGCTCGTGAGCAGGACGCATCCCGCTCGACGCAAAGTCTGGGGCCTCGAGTACAGGGAGATCGCCTCTGCGCGGGGCGAGTCGGTGGATGCGGTGAAGGCCGCTATCGCCTGACGCCCTATGCTCTCCTCGTCGCACGCGTCGGCTTCGGCCACGAGTCGCCCGACGGTCGGGTCAACGATCGGAGTCCGGATCCAGGCCTGGGCTCCGGAGGGAGGGGAGAAGTGATCGGCCGGCTCTGGGCCTCGGCGGTGGGGGACTACGCCGCCGGCTGTCTTACGGCGGTGCTCGTCGCGGCGGTGGTTCATGCAATCGTCGATCCGAGCTGGGACCTCGTCCTCGCGATGGGCGTTGGCGCTGCGCTGGGAATTGCAGTCCACCTCATCGTCCTCGTCGCCCTCGGCTCGCTGGTCGGCCTCTTCCACGTGATGGTGCCGGGGAGCCTCGTCGGCATGTACGGCGGGATGCTCTTCGGCATGCGCGACTCGATGCAGGCGGCTTCGTGGCCGCAAGTCATCTGGGTCGCCCTGGTGGTGGGCGTCGCGGTCGTGGCGTCGTGCCAGGTGTACGACCGGGCACTCCGCTCGGGCAGTGGCTAGCGTTCCCGGGTGCCCTCTCTCCTTGCGCGGAAGTGGGATCGCGCGAGCCGCGTCTACGATCGGCAGACGCGCGCCGACGACTACCGCTTCGGCGCCGCCAAGCGGCGGCTCTTTGCCCGCATGGAGGGCCGCTGCCTGATGCTCGCCACCGGCACGGGCGGCGACTTCCACCACTTTCCCCCGGGTCTCGATGTCGTGGCGATCGACATCAGCGCGGGAATGCTGGAACGCGCCCGACTGCGTGCGGCGGCGTATCCGGGCCGCCTGGCCCTGGCGCGAATGGATGCCCGGCGTCTTGCGTTCCCCGACGCAACCTTCGACACCGTCGTCACGGTCTGCACGTTCTGCTCGGTCCCGGAGCCCGTGCTCGGGCTGCGCGAGCTTCGGCGCGTGGTCTCTCCCAGCGGCCGCATCCTCCTCTTCGAGCATGTCCGCAGCCGGTGGACCCCCATCGCGGTCATGCAGGACCTGCTGACCCCGATCACCCGCCGCTTCGGGCCCGACATGAACCGCGACACGGCGACGAATGTCACACGCGCCGGCTTCCGCATCATTCGTGAGGAGAACGTCTACCTCGACGTTGTGCGGGCGTGGGAGGCCGAGCCCGCCTGAACGGCGGGCCGTGGCCTTACTGGGCGCGCGGCGGCGATCAGGGGCTGTGCTGGTGGGCGCCCTGGTCTGGTGTCGGGCCGCCTCGCATGCCTCCCGGCATCCCGCCCTCGGGCATGGGCATCGGCATCTCACCCATCGCGTCCACCATCGGAGGATGCGCGTGGTCGAAGCCGCCCTGCCCGTAGTAGCGGAACCAGAAGTAGCCGGTGCAGAGGGGTCCTAGGATTCCGGTGGTGACCAGCAGAACGCCCGCGAGCCGCATCAGGCCGGCTCGTTCCTTCGCGGCCCGCTCGAGCAGTACGAGCCCGAGAGCCAGCAGCGCCATTTCCAGCAGAAAAGCGATGTCGCCCAGGAACTGAGCCAATGGTCGCCTCCGTGCGTCGCTGGGCCGTCTACTCCCTCGACCTTCGTGGATACGGAGCCTCGTTGCATCCGGGGACATGCGGACCGGGCTTCGTCTCTGGATGCCTGCCATGCGGTCACCATTCCGCCCGGAGAGGCGTATACCGATGCGAGCCTGCCGAGCTCCGCCGGAGCTCGCCGTGGCAAGGCGGAGCACCTGCAGGAGCAGGCGTCTCCGCCATCTGCCGAGACCAGACGTGGCGATCCAGGTTGCGCTCGTTGCGACGGGGCTGATCGGTGTCCACTGCTTCGTGCGACACCGCTAGCGGTGTGCGCGGAGCGGGGTAGGGTGGCGTAGCGGATCCCGGCGCCGGCGCTCAGGTGACGAGCGCCGGGCCGCGTTCCGGTGGGAGGTCGATGAGACGCCCGACGAGAAGTCTCGCGGTGGCCGTCGTCGTCCTCGTGCTCGGCGGCGCGGCTCTGTTCTGGTGGCTCGAGCTGCGCGCAATCTCGATCGGCGCGCTGGAGGGTGTCGCCTCCGCGCCCCCGCGCCCGCCGGGCCCGGTGGCGCTCGTACCGGAGACGCTCGCCGAGGTGGCGGCGCTCGGACGCCTCGAGCCGCGGCGCGGCGTCGTGCGCGTGGCGGGCCCTCCGCGCCCCGCGGTGGTGATCGAGGATCTCCGCGTCGAGGAGGGCGACCGCGTCGAGCGCGGACAGGTGCTCGCTACGCTGGCCGGCATCGGCGTCGAGCGCGCGGAAGCAGCGCGCTTGCGCGCCGAGTTGCGGAGCGCCGAGCGCGAGGTCGAGCGCCAGCAACCGCTGCGCCGGCGGGGTGTCGTCGCGGAATCCACCCTGGAGGACGTGGTTCTCGCGCGCGACGTGGCGCGCGCCGCGCTCGCGCGCGCGGAGGCGGAGCTCGAGCTCCTGACGGTGCGCGCGCCCCTCGCGGGCCGGGTGCTCGAGGTCCACGCGCGACCCGGTGAGCGCGTCGGGCCGGACGGCATCCTCGAGCTCGGCGACACGGACGCGATGTACGCCGTCGCCGAGGTCTACGAGACCGACATCGGTCGTGTGGAGGTCGGGCAGCCGGCGCGCATCCGCAGCCCGGCGCTCCCGCACGAGCTCGCGGGAGCGGTCGAGCGCGTCGGGCTCAAGATCGGCAAGAAGGACGTCCTCAGCACCGATCCGGTCGCGGATGCAGACGCGCGCGTGGTGGAGGTCGAGGTCCGCCTGCTCGAGCCGGAGCTCGCTTCCGCGCTCACCAACCTGCGCGTCGAGGTCCTGATCGGGCCCTGACCCGGGAGCACGGCATGGCACGCAGGGTCCCTCTCGCCTGGCTGCAGCTCTCGCAGGACACGCTGCGGCTCGCCGTTGCACTCGCGGGCGTCGGCTTCGCCGTGATCCTGGTCTCCATGCAGCTCGGCTTCCAGCGCGCGATGTACGAGAGCGCCGTCCGCTACCACGAGCGCTTCCGATACGACCTGGTGCTCGTAAGCCCGAAGACGCCCTTCATCGGGTTTCCCGAGAGCTTCACGCGCAGGCGGCTCTACCAGGCCCTGGGCGATCGCGAGGTCGACGCCGTGACGCCCATCTACTTGTCGCAGGCCTTCTGGAAGAACCCCTGGACGTTCGCAGCTCGCAACGTCTTCGTCGTCGGCTTCGACCCCGCCCACGACGTGCTCGCGCTGCCCGCCGTCGAGCGGCGCCTCGCGGCGCTCGCGCAGCCAGACGTCGCGCTCTTCGACGCCGCCGCGCGCCCCGAGTTCGGCCCGGTGGCAGCGGCCGTGCGCGCGCGGGGCCCGCTCGTAGCGGAGGTGAACGATCGGCGCATCACAGTCGTCGGGCTCTTCGATCTGGGCACGTCGTTCGGGATCGACGGCAGCCTCGTGACGAGCGACCTGAACTTCCTGCGCCTGTTCCCGGATCGCGCGCCCGGCCTCATCGACCTCGGTCTGATTCACCTCCGGAAGGACGCCGATGCGGCGGAGGTGCGCGCGCGGCTCGCCGCGGCGCTCGAGCGCGACGTCGAGATCCTCACACGAGACGAGTACGTCGCGCGCGAGGTGAGCTATTGGGGCTCGACCACGCCGATCGGGTACGTCTTCGGCTTCGGCGCGATCATGGGTCTCGTGGTCGGCGGAGTCGTCGTCTACCAGATCCTCTTCGCGGATGTATCCGAGCACCTCGCGGAGTACGCGACGCTCAAGGCGATGGGCTACACCAACCGCCACCTGGCCGCCGTCGTCCTGCGCGAGGCCTCGCTGCTCGCGGTGCTGGGCTTCGTGCCGGGACTCGGCATCGCGCTCGTCCTCTACGCGGTCACGACCGAGGCGACGCGCCTGCCGCTGCACATGACACCCGGGCGCGCTGCGGGAGTCTTCCTGCTGACGCTGGCGATGTGCGGCGTCTCGGCGCTGATGGCTCTGCGCAAGGTGCGCGCGGCCGACCCGGCGGAGGTCTTCGGATGAGCGAGCCGATCGTCGTCGAGCACCTGGACCACGCCTTCGGAGAGGGGGAGCTGCGCCGGCAGGTGCTCTTCGACGTGAGCGCCAGGATCCGGAAGGGCGAGATCGTGATCCTCACTGGGCCCTCGGGCTCGGGCAAGACCACGCTGCTCACGCTGATCGGCGCGCTGCGCTCGGCGCAGGCCGGGAGCCTGCGCGTGCTGGGGCGCGAGCTGCGCGGTGCCGGCGAGCACGAGCTCGCGTCGGTGCGGAGCCGGATCGGCTACGTCTTCCAGGCGCACAACCTGCTCGAGTCGCTCTCGGCGCTCCAGAACGTACGGATGTCGCTCGAGCTCGACCGTGCGCTCGGCGACGCGGAGCTCGCGGGCCGCGCCCGGGAGGCGCTCGACGCGGTGGGGCTCGCGGACCGGGCCGATGCCCATCCGAGCCGCCTCTCCGGCGGACAGCGCCAGCGCGTCGCGATCGCCCGCGCGCTGGCCCGGCGGCCCGAGATCGTGCTCGCCGACGAGCCCACCGCGTCGCTCGACCGCGCCACGGGCCGCGGAGTGGTGGAGCTGCTCCAGACGCTCGCACGACGCGACGGCGTCACCGTGGTCCTCGTCACGCACGACAGCCGCATCCTGGATGTGGCCGATCGCATCCTGGCGCTCGAGGACGGTCGGCTGTCGTCGCTGATGGGCGCCGTCACCAACGACACCCAGCGCGGGCTCCGGCTCCTCGTGCGCGAGATCCGCAACGGAGATCTCGTGCGCCGTCTGGCGGCGCTCCCGGCGACCGCGTTCGGCGATCTTCTTGCCGAGATCACGGGGGAAACGCGCGCGCTGCTCGACGTCGTCGACCTGGTGCAGAGCGACGCATTCGAGGGCCTGCTCGAGCAAGTGGTCGAGGCCTTCTCGACCCGGATCGCAGCGCTGCTCGACGCCGACGCCGCGACCCTGCGGTTCCGCGAGCCCGGCGGCCCCGCCGCGGCGGTGGGCCGCCCGCCCCTCGCTCCGCTCGATCGCGGCATCGCGGGCGCTGCCGCCGGAAGTGGGGAGGCGGTGCGCGTGGGCGCAATCGAGCACGACGCGCGCTTCGATGCCTCCGTGGACCTCCCCGGCCGGCCGGCCTCGGGAGCGCTCCTCGCGCTCCCGCTCGCGGACTCGCGGGCGGAGGTCTTCGCGGTGGTGGAAGTCTTCCGAGCCGCAGGCCGCGCCTTCGATGCCGACGACGAGCGCCGCCTGCACGACGCCGCAGCGCCGGTCGCGCTGCTGCTCGAGAGCTGGTGGCGCATGAGCTGCAGCTGTCGCGCGGCGGGGTTCGGGCGCACCTGCGCCTGCTGCGGACGGCCGTGGCACCTGCCGCTGGAGGCGCCGGGAACCGTTGAGGGGCCGGCCAGTGGATGAGGGCCGGCACTTGCAGGTCCGCAAGGAAGATCCGCGAGCCATGACCTTCTAGAACGCGGTCACCTTCTGGTGCGCGGTCGCGTATGCCCTGATGACAGGGACCTCATGCGACATCCGGACGCCGGACGAGTCGGCCGCTACGCGAGACACGCGCTTGAGGCGCAGGGTACGCGGTCCTGGCGTGTTCGTCGTGGAGCGTTCCGCATGCCGACGAGAGCGGGGTGCTCTGGTCGCGGCGCGGTCATTGCGGCTCCATCCCGTCCCTCGACATGTCGAGCGCATCGCAGCCTCCGCGACTTGTGGCGATCTCCTGCGCTCGGGGCGCCGGTGGTGCGCCTGGAGCAGGCCGGGTCGCGGGCCCCGACGCACTCGCGACAGCGCGGTGGGAATCGAGCATGATCGGAGATGAAGGCGATCCTCGTAAATCGTTGCGAGCCAGCGAGGCAGTTCGCGAGGGAGTGCGCCTCGGCATCCGCGACGCCCTTGCCCGCGACGTCGATCGGACCAGCGGCCGCACCATCCGACGGCTGGCCGTCGCGGGCGCCCTGGGTCTCATCTCCGCCTCGATGGCCGTTGCGTTGTTCGCGCGCGGTTCGGACGATCGGGCGCAACCGCTCCAGCTGGCCCTCTGCGCCGCTGCGTGGTCCGGCGTTCTCGTGGTGGCGTATGCCTTCATCCTGTTGCGAGTGGGTTCACGCCGGTGGCCGGTCGCGCAGGCGTCCGCTGTAGCGCTCCTGGGACTCGCCGTGGCATCCGCGGTCGGGATCGCCTGCCCCCATCCCCAGATGCTGGATTGGTGGATCGGAAGCCCGGTCGGTTCGTTTGCCGAAGGGCGCTTGGGGTTCGAGGCCAGCACCCTCTGCCTGGGCCTGTGCTTCGCGATCATCGCGGGTGCAGGGGCGTCGCTCGTCGCCTCGCTAGCGAGCTGGGCTGTCCCGGGCGTGCTGCTCTCCTCCGCGCTGCTCTTCGTGCTGGTGTGGCCGGCCGTGGCCGTCCAGTCGCTGGGCTCCTCGTGGACCACGCTGATCTCTTGGACCACGGGTTTTGCGGTGGGCTGCTGGGTCGGGGTGGGGGCCGCCCGAGGCGTCCGGCGCGGACTCCAGATCCTTCATCGGGCGTGGTGAACGTCGTTCTGCCGGCCCCTGTCACCACGAGAGGACCGTGTGCGTATTCCGGTACAGGAAGCCGCGTGCCGGTCGGAAACCGCCGGAGGGCGCGGTCAAGGAGGTGTCGATGCGCTTCATTCGGCGACTCTCATTGGCCCTGATCGCATCCGCGGTGTTGTGGCCGCCGCTCGTCGCGTCGGCCGCATGGAGATTCGAGGAGAACGGCCCCTACCGGGTCGACAAGGACAGGGAGGTCGCGATCACGCCGAAGGACACCCGATCATTGGCGCCGAAGGCAGGGGTGGCGATGCCGTGGCCCGTGGCGCCCCGGGTCGCCGAGCCGCCCGTCGGAACTCGATCGTTGGCGCCCAAGGCGTGGGTGGCGATGCCGTGGCAGGTGCCCGCCCCTGGTGCGGTCGAGCCGTCGCGCGAGAGGCAGATCACTTCGGACTGAGGCCTCTGCGCGTCTCTCCTCGCAGGTCCTCACCTTGGTGAAGGCCGAGCAAGCACTCCGCTCGTCCTGACCGACAGCGTGGGCTTCCCGCCCCACGCGACCACGTCGAGCACGCAGTCGCGGTGGCTTGTCACCGTGATCGACCCGCGCCGTATTCCCATGAAGCGATGCTGCGTGGTGCAGCGTTGTGCATGCTCGTCCAAAGGAGATCACCGTGAAGAACTTCTCGATCGTGTCCTGGATCGTGGCCGGGACACTGCTGCTCGCGATGCCGCTGCTCGCGGCTGCTCAGGGAATGCACCACGGCACGGGAGGCCTCGAGGAGGTCCTTGCTGCTTCGGCGGACACCCCGGCCGAGCACCAGGCGCTCGCCGACCACTACAAGGCCAAGGCCGAGGAGGCGCGCAACGCTGCGAAGGTCCACCGATCGATGGCCGAACACTACTCCGGGACGCTCAAGCCCACCGTCGCCGACGTGCAGAAGAAGCACTGCAGCGACCTGGCGGCGACGAACGACCAGCAGGCGAAGATCTACGACGAGATGGCGAAAGCCCACGCGGACGCGGCAGCCCAGCAGTGAGAGTGCGGCGAGGCCGCTCGCAGGCGGCCTCGCCCCTCGTACGCCCCCGCGAGATCGTGTGCCGTCGGTTCCTGCCGAGACGAAAGGAGCGCGGGTGGTCAGCAACGAGTTCGTGATGGAATGCTACGCCCGGTCCACTCGGATCGCGCTACTCCTATCGGGCGCCATCCTGGTAGCGCTCCCGCTCGCGGTGTCGGCGCAGACCCGGTACGAGGACGAGGCAGCTCTCGAACGGGCGCTCGTCGAATCGGCCGACGAGCCCGCCGAGCACGAGGCTCTCGCCGAGCACTTCCGGGCGAAGGCGTCGGCGGCCAGACAGAAGGCCGATGGACACCGATGGATGTCGGAGCACTACTCGGGGTCGCTCGAGCCCGCGATCGCGGCGCAGCAGAAGAGGCACTGCACGCAGCTCGCGCGTCTCTACGACACGCAGGCGAAGCTCTTCGAAGAGCTCGCCCAGGCGCATCAATCCGCGGCTGCCACGCCGTAGCAGCGCGCATTCTCGGCAGTCATCTCACCCCCATACGCCGGTCGCGCTGGGAGGGCGAGCCTCGCGCGCACGAACCGTCCTCGGCAGGAGGTCTCGTCGATGAGCCGCCATCACCACCACGACCGCGCGGGGTCGAGCCGCCATGGCAGTGGGCACGGGGGCCACGACCGGCACGAGGGCCACAGTCCGGCGATGTTCCGCGACAAGTTCTGGCTCTCGCTCCTCCTGACCCTTCCGGTCGTCTTCTGGTCCCGGCACATCGAAGAGCTCTTGGGCTACCGGGCGCCGTCCTTTCCTGGCTCGGCATCGATTCCGCCCGTTCTCGGCACGGCCGTCTTCTTCTACGGCGGATGGGTCTTCCTCCAGGGGGCGTGGCGGGAGCTCCGCGACCGCCTGCCGGGGATGATGACCCTCATCTCGCTGGCGATCTCGGTCGCCTTCGTCTTCTCGTGGGTGGTGGAGGCGGGCCTGATCGAGGCCAACGCGCTCTGGTGGGAGCTAGCGACCCTGGTGACGATCATGCTCCTCGGCCACTGGATCGAGATGCGCTCGATCTCGCAGGCCCAGGGTGCGCTCCAGGAGCTCGCGCGACTGCTCCCGGACACGGCGACCCGCATCACCGAGGGAGGGGAGGAGACGGTGGCCGTGGACGCGTTGCGCATGGGCGACGTGGTGCTCGTGCGTCCGGGAGAGAGCGTGCCCGTGGACGGACTGGTCCGGAGCGGAACGAGCGAGGTCAGCGAAGCCATCATCACCGGCGAGTCCCGCCCGGTCGAGAAGAGCGAAGGAGACGAGGTCATCGCCGGGACGATCAACGGCGCAGGCTCCTTGCGCGTGGAGGTGACGTGCACCGGGGACGAGACCAAGCTGTCGGGGATCATGCGCCTCGTGGCCGATGCGCAGCAGTCCAAGTCGAGAGCTCAGCATCTCGCAGATCGCGCGGCGCAGCTCCTGACGGTCGCAGCCATCGTATCGGGGCTCGCCACCCTGGGTGGATGGCAGCTTCTCGGTGCAGCGATCGACTTCTCGATCGTGCGCACGGTGACAGTGCTCGTGATCGCCTGTCCCCATGCACTGGGCCTGGCCGTGCCCCTGGTCGTGGCCATCTCGACGACCCTCGGCGCCCGAGGTGGTCTGCTGGTGCGGGACCGGCGGGGTCTCGAGGAGGCCCGGCACCTCGACACCGTGATCTTCGACAAGACGGGGACGCTCACCCTGGGCGAGTTCCGAGTGGTCGACATGGCGGTAGCGGACGGGGTCTCCGAAGAGGAGGCGCTGCGCATCGCCGCGGGCGTGGAGTCAGAGTCCGAACATCCCATCGCTCGCGGCATCGTGACGACGGCCGAGGAGCGTGGAATCGAGACCCCGGCCGCCAGCGGGTTCCGTGCCCTCACCGGGAAGGGCGTCGCAGCGACGGTGGCGGGCGTCGAGTACCACATGGGTGGTCCCGCGCTCCTTCGCGAGGAAGAGGCCAAGCTCTCTGCCAGGCTCCAGGAGGCGGCACAAGCAGCAGCGCGGCGCGGACAGGCTGCCATCCACCTGCTCCGAGATGGCGAAGCTCTCGCCGTGTTCGCCGTTGCCGATGCCATACGGGAGGAGAGCCGCGCCGCCATCCAGGCGCTCCACGACCGCGGGATCGAGGTCGCCATGCTCACCGGCGACGCCCGGGCCGTGGCGGACGCGGTCGCGGAGGAGCTCGGCATCGACACGGTCTTCGCCGAGGTGCTGCCCGAGAACAAGGCGTCGAAGGTGCGAGAGCTCCAGGGTCGCGGGAAGCGCGTGGCCATGGTGGGCGACGGCGTGAACGACGCCCCCGCGCTCGCCACCGCCGACATCGGGATCGCGATCGGCGCAGGGACCGACGTCGCCGTCGAGGCGGGGCACATCGTGCTCGTCCGCTCGGATCCTCGTGACATTCCGAGGATCATCAGCCTCTCCAGAGCCACGTACCGGAAGATGGTGCAGAACCTGTGGTGGGCAGCCGGATACAACGTCTTCGCCATCCCGCTGGCGGCAGGAGTGCTGTCCCCTTGGGGCATTCTTCTCAGTCCGGCCGTGGGCGCCGTCCTCATGTCTGCCAGCACCGTGATCGTCGCGATCAACGCGCAGCTCCTGAAGCGGGCGGACATATGAGCTTCTGCCGCGTCGCGAGTCACGCATTCCAATCTGAGCCGTAGGACTCAGGAAGGAAGCGCGAGCTGCGTCTCGACTGACCAGACGGAAGCGTCGGCAGGATCGCCGCCGGCGAGCACGGCTGGCCGACTTTCGCTCACGGGACGTAGGGCCCGCCTGCATGCGATCTCGTGGAGGGTCTTCGACGATCTCGTGGAGCGCTTCGGGAAGCTTCGCGGCGGGCCCTTCCTTCCTTGGACCTCGAGGCGGTCTAAAGCCCGAGACTGGAGGCGGCGTTCTTCATGGCGGAACGAGAGCCGGAGTCGGGCGTTGGCTGTCGCGTCGACGCCGAAGCGCTGGAGAGCATCGGCGGGGCGCCCGACCCGCTGGGAGAGAAGGAGCGCCTCTCGCGCATCCTTCGCGAGCTCGAGGCCGGCTTCGACGCGCTTCGAGACGTCGAGCCCGCAGTGGCCTTCTTCGGCTCTGCGCGCTCGACACCGAAGTCGCCCGAGTACGAGCTGGCTCGTGCCGTCTCGCGCGCGGTGGCCCGCGAGGGCTTCAACGTCATCACGGGCGGCGGGCCAGGCGTGATGGAGGCGGCCAACCGAGGCTGCCGCGAGGGCGGCGGGCTCTCGGTGGGCCTCAACATCGCGCTGCCGCGCGAGCAGAGTGTGAACCGTTACGTCGAGAGGGCCTGCGCATTCCGGTACTTCTTCGTCCGCAAGCTCATGTTCGTGCGCTACTCGTGCGCTTTCCTCGTCTTTCCCGGCGGCTTCGGCACGCTCGACGAGACCTTCGAGGCGCTGACGCTCGTCCAGACCCACAAGATCCCCCACTTCCCGGTCCTGCTCTTCGGTGGCGACTTCTGGAAGGGCGTCATCGCGCAGCTAGACGAAATGGTGCGGAGCGCCCTCGTCACTCCAGAGGAGCGCCAGCACGTGCGGCTCGTATCGAAGGTGGACGAGGCCGTCGCGATCCTGAGACGCTGCCACGAAGGACTCTGCGCCGACCTGCACAAGCCTCCTCTGCAGCGCCGAGCTGGCTGATGAGCGCGAAGGAGACAGGCGTGCGAAGGCGTTCCGTCTCGAGAGTCCTTCGATTCTGGTCGCGGGCCCGTGCTGCAATCGAACAGCGCTCCCGGTCTCCGGACGAGGTGGACAAGCACCCCGGCGGCGACTGGCTTCGGGAAGCCGAGGCGCTCGTCGGCCTGGGCCGCCTCGACTGGGGCTACGCAGATCTGTATCTACGGAACGCCGAGCGGGCGCTCCGCCACGTGTTGACCGAGGAGGATTTCCGCGCCCTCGAGTCGCGACACAACGCGGTTCCACGGATGGTCGAGGACGCGCGACGGGCCGTGCAGCGGGGCGCCTGGCAGGAGGCTGAGCAGCTGGCCGAGGATGCGCTTCGGTCGCAGCGAGCGTTGCAGGGCGAGGGACGCCTTCTCGCTGCGGGAGCGGCCGTCTACGGAGCGCGGTCGCTCTCCCCCGAGCCCGCGGCGCTCGCGGTTGCCGGAGCCGTTTCCTTCTCGGTCTCGGGCCTTCGCTCCTGCGTCCGCGAGCTTACGAGCTTGCTTCGCGGGCTCGCGCAGAGTGACGGTGGATCGCGATCGTTCTACGAGAGGAGGGCGCAGCACTTCGAGCGGCTGGAGTTCGATGCGGAGGAAGTGGCGACGGCAGGGTCGGATCCCGCCGAGCTCCGCGAGGCCGCCCTGACCGCGGCCGACGCGGGCAACCTCCAGGAGATGATCCGCCTCGCCCGGCGAGCCGGCATGACGGGCCGGGACTCCTCCGGTCGGGCCCGCGCGCCTCGCCCGAGCTCGGGCTGGGTCGAGTTCCTCGGCTACGCCTTCCCGCCGGATGCCGTGGGCCGAGCCGCGAAGCTCGGCCTCGAGTCCGTCGCTGTGCCCGTGCGCCCCGAGCTGAACGCCTACCTGAGCTGCGCGTGCGCCGACCGCCCGACGCTGCCGGCCGCGCCGCTCGACGCCGGCCACCGCGAGCCCGAGCAATGCACCTGCGGGCATGCCTGCCCGCCGGGCGTATCCAGCAGCCTGAAGAGCAGTCTCGACGCCCTGATGGTGCACCCGTTCGTGACGTCCGGTGGGACACGTTACCTGCCGTGGTTCGGCGCGGAGACCGTGCTCGTGGAGACCTTCCGCGAGGAAGACAGCGAGCCGGTGACGGGGCTCCTCGAGAAGCTCGGGATCCCGCGGCGGAGGGGGCTTCCCCGACTTCGGATCGAGGACGCGCTGCTGCGGCACGGGAGGGCGCTGTGCGAGGAGCTCGGCGTCGACCCAGCCGATTACCGCCTGGTGTGCATACCCTTCGACGTGTATATGAGGATCGCCGGGGACTTCGGCTGGGGGCGAAGGGAGCAGTGGACGCACTTCGACGGCTATCAGGTGACCCGCGAGCTCCACCTCCAGGCGCTGGTCGGAGGCGACGTACGCTTCGGGGGCGCGGACGACCTGTGCGGCGTGGCACGCCACTACGACTCGGATCGGATCACCGCTCGCTTCGCCCTGGTGCGGCGGAAGCGCTTCGAGGCGCGCGAGCAGCAGCCGTGAAGAGAGGGGAAGTGGGAGCTGGCGCCGTCCCCGCTCGGACCGCCGTGCTGGAGCCAGACATGATGAGACGCCGGCGCCCGAGGCGGCGGAGAGCACGGCGAGCACGGGCTCGCCCGCGGCGCGCAGGTCGTGGGACGCGGATCGCGCTGATGCTCGGAGGAGTCGCGACTGCCTTGACCGCGCTCTACGCCCTGAACGTGGGTGGGCCTGGGCCGGCTACGGACGAGTTGGATCCGCGCGAGCGCGAGGCCGCGGAACGCGGCTCTGCGCTGTACCTCACTCACTGCGCCGAGTGCCACGGCAGTCGTCTGGAAGGGCAGCCCCACTGGAAGCACCGCAGACCCGACGGCACCTACCCGGCGCCGCCGCACGATGAAACGGGACACACCTGGCACCATCCGGACTGGCAGCTCCGGTCGATCATCAGGGAGGGAGGGCAGGCGCGAGCCACCGCGGGCTTCCGCAGCGGCATGCCCGCGTTCGGTGACAAGCTGAACGACGAGGAGATCGATGCGGTGCTGGCCTTCATCAAGAGCTACTGGCCCCCGGAGATCCGTCGGCGCCAGGAGGAGGCGAACCGAGGCCGGCACCCCTGAACTCATCGTCTTCTCCGGGATCGTTCGGGATCGGAGGCGGTCCGCGGTCACTTCCGCGCGCGCGGCCCGTATGAAGCGAGGGAGGCGCTTGCCGAGGCCCGGGTGCCTCCAGGGCCGCCGTTCGGGGAGGCGACATGAGAGAACTGCGAACCTTCTTCGCCGCGCCGATCACGAGCGCTGCTGCTCTTGCAATCATGCTCGCGTGGCCTTCCCCGTCCTCCCCACAGGACGAATCGCAGTGGGACCAGGCGAAGATGACCAGCCTGGCGGCCGATCTGCACGCGACGGTGAAGGATCTGCGCCAGGAGGTCGGGAGCGTGAGGCCGCACATCGCCTCGCTCGCAGCTTGGAGCCAATATCGCCTGCGCGACGATCTGCGCCTCATTGCCAGCGAGGCCGCCTACCTCCACCAGACTCTCGCCTCCGGCGCGACCCGGGACGAGACCCGGCCGGCCTTCGCGCGGCTCGCGGGTCTGCGGCGCGACTGTGCCGAAGAAATGCGCAAGCTCTATCTCGGCGAGCCGGTCCTGGAGAAGGTCGAGCGTGCGGGAACCATCGTGCGCGAGATGGCACCCGTCTACGGCTTCGATCCGGATCAGGACGAGCACCGGTGGATCCTGGAGCGGCAATGAGCTCGCTGGCGGCCGTGCCGACCGGAGCTCGCCTCGATCGTGACCAGCTGCAATCGCTTCCGCCGACGGGTCCGCGGAGACCCCTTCTTTCACGCAGGGCGACGCCTACGCTGGTCTGCGCACTCGGAATCCTGCACGTCGCCGCCGCGCCAGTGGGAGCCCAGCCGCGGTCGAGCCAGCCGGGTGCCGTGACGGAAGCCGATCTCCTCGCGCGTCCGTCGCTCGAGGTCGTCGTGCAGTATGCGATCGAGCACAACCCGCGCATTCGTGCGGTTCGCTTCGAATGGGAGGGAGCGAAGGAGCGGATCACGTCGCAGAGCTGGTACGAGAACCCCATGGTCATGTACATGCCGGACACGGGGGCCATGGCCGAGACCCGCGCCGGCCCGCAGATGCAGGGCGTCGAGGTGTCACAGGCCATCCCGTTCCCGGGGAAGCTCACGTTGCGCGGGCGGGTCGAGCAGGCACGAGCCGAGGCGACGTACCAGGTCCACGGGGCGACGATCCAGGAGATCTCGCGTCAGGTCCGCGCGCGCTATGCGGACTACTACCTCGCGGGACGAGCGCTCGTCATCAACGACGAGACCACCGCCCTGACGCGCCAGTTCGCCGACGTTGCGCAGGCGAAGTACCGGGTGGGGACCGCGGCCCAGCAGGACGTAATCCTCGCGCAGGAGCAGCTGAGCCGCCTCACGGCGGAGCGGGTGGTGGCCGAGGGAGACTTCGAGACCGCTATCGGAGCCCTGAACGCGCTGCTCGACCGCCCGCCGCGAGCTCCGCTGGGGCCTCCGGCGGATCTGGAGGCAGAGCCTCTCGCCGTTTCGCTCGAACGCCTGGTCGAGGTCGCAGGCCAGGAACGGCCGGAGCTGCGGGCCCAGGATCGCATCGTCGACGCGAGCCAGCACTCCCGACGGCTGGCGCGGATGGGCTACCTGCCCGACCTGACGATCGGGGCCCAGTGGATCGAGGTGCGGGGCGGAACGAACCCGACCTTCCCGGACGACGGCGACGACATCTGGGCCGTCAAGCTCGGGTTCTCGATCCCGCTGTGGCTGAACCGGATCGGCGCCGAGGTCGACGAGGCGGAGTTTCGCGTGCGGCGCGAGGAATCGCGCCGGCGAGACCTCACGAACCAAGTCGTCGACCAGGTGCAGCGGCACTACGAGCGCGTGCGGGTCGCCGCTCGCAGCGAGGAGATCTACCGGGCGACACTGATCCCGCAGACCACGGAGCGCATCGCGGCGGCGCGCGCCGGCTACCAGACGGGGGAGGTGGACTTCCTCACCCTGATCGACAGCCTCCGGTCCCTCGAGGACGTGCGTCTCCTGCGGGATCGTGCCGTGCGCGACTACCAGCGAGCCGTGGCGGACCTCGAGCGCGCTGTCGGACGACCCCTCTCGAGTCTCACGCCCTAGGTCTGGGTGTCACTGCCATGGGCAAGATCACCACTCTCCTCGCCTCCGCTCTGCTGCTGTCCCTGCTGCTGGCCTGCTCCGAAGACACGCGCGCCCCGGACTCCGGGACCGTGGAGGGCCGGCCCGCCGCCGAGCAGGGCGAGCAGCGCAAGGTCCTCTACTGGAAGTCGCCCATGGACCCGACCTTCATCTCCAAGAGCCCGGGGAAGGACTCCATGGGCATGGACCTCGTGCCCGTCTACGAGGGCGAGGAGCCCGAGGGACCGCCGGGGACGGTGCGCATCGATCCGGCCACGATCCAGAACATCGGCGTTACCACAGCCGTGGTCGAGCGCAAGCATCTGAGCCGCGAGATCCGCACCGTCGGCCGCATCGGCTACGACGAGACCAAGGTCCGCCGCATCGCGCCCCGGGTCGGCGGCTGGATCGAGGAGCAGCACGTGAACTTCCCGGGGCAGGTCGTGCGCCGCGGGGAGCCGCTCCTCGCGATCTACAGCCCGGAGCTCGTGGCGACCCAGGAGGAGTATCTGGTGGCGCTCCGCTACCAGAATCGACTCCACGAGAGCACGCTGCACGACGCCGTGGCGGGAGCCGGCGACCTCGTTCGCGCGGCGGAGGCCCGGCTCCGGTACTGGGACATCACCGACCACCAGATCGAGGCGCTGCGCCAGCGCGGCGAGATCACGCGCACCATGGTCCTGCACGCGCCGTTCCGCGGCATCGTCGTGGAGCGCATGATCCCGGAGGGCGGGTTCCTCCAGCCGGGGCAGACCGTGTACGCCCTCGCGGACATCTCGACCGTCTGGGTCTACGCGAACGTCTACGAGTACGAGGCGCCATGGCTGCGCGTCGGTCAGCAGGCCACGATGACCCTGGCCTACCAGCCGGGCGTCGAGCACCGCGGCAAGGTCACCTACGTGTACCCCTACCTCGACGAGAAGACCCGGACGATCGAGGTCCGCATGGAGTTCCCGAACACCCCGGAGTTCGATCTCAAGCCCGACATGTGGGCGAACGTCATGCTTCACAGCGAGGTGGTGCGCGGGGGTCTCGCCATTCCCCTCCAGGCGGTCATTCGCACCGGGCGGCGCGACCTGGCTCTCGTTGCGCTCGAAGGAGGCCGCTTCGAGCCGCGGGAGGTGAAGCTCGGCGCGGAGGCCGGTGACGAATTCGAGGTGCTCGACGGCCTGGCCGAGGGCGAGCGCGTCGTCACCTCCGCGCAGTTCCTGATCAACTCCGAGAGCAACCTCCAGTCGGCAGTCCGCAAGATGATGACCGCGACGGAGGCCGCAGCGAAGCCGATGGAGGGCGATGGAGCGATGGAGGGCGAGGAGGCTCCTCGCCCGCACGCCGATCAGGCTCCAGGCCCGGCCCACTCCGGACACGCCCCCGAGTAGCCGCCGTGCTCGAGAAGATCATCGACGCGTCCGTCCGCAATCAGCTCCTCGTGGTCCTGTTCACGACCGCGATCATCGGGGCCGGGATCTACGCACTCCGGAACATCCCCCTGGACGCGCTGCCCGACGTGAGCGACGTCCAGGTCATCGTCTTCACCGAGTGGCCGGGTCAGCCGCCTCAAATCGTCGAAGACCAGGTCACCTATCCGATCACGACCACGATGCTCGCCGTCGCGAACGCGAAGGTCGTGCGCGGCTACTCCTTCTTCGGCCTCTCCTTCGTCTACGTGATCTTCGACGATGGCACCGACATCTACTGGGCCCGCAGCCGCGTGCTCGAGTACCTGAGCTTCGTACAGAACCAGCTCCCGCAAGGCGTCACGCCCGTTCTCGGGCCGGACGCGACGCCGGTTGGCTGGGTCTTCCAGTACGCGTTGATCGACCGATCCGGCCGCCACGACCTCTCGCAGCTCCGCAGCATCCAGGACTGGTACGTGCGCTACCAGCTCCAGACCGTTCCGGGTGTCGCCAACGTCGCGTCGGCCGGCGGCTTCGTGAAGCAGTACCAGGTGACGATCGATCCGAACCGGCTGCTGGCCTACGACCTCCCCCTCGGCACCGTCGTACAGGCGATCCGGCGTAGCAACAACGACACCGGGGGGCGCGTCGTCGAGTACGCCGAAGCCGAATACATGGTGGAGGGCAAGGGCTACATCCAGAACGTCCGCGACGTCGAGCAGATCCCGGTCGGGGTGGACGGTCACGGCACGCCGATCCTGCTCCGCGACATCGGAGACGTGAGGCTCGGTCCCGACATCCGGCGGGGAGCGATGCAGCTCGATGCAGATGGGGAGGTGGTCACCGGTACGATCGAGATGCGCTACTGGAACAACGCCCTCGCGGTGATCGATCGGGTCAAGGCGAAGATCGAGTCCTTGAAGCCCGGCCTGCCGGAAGGCGTGGAGATCGTCCCCATCTACGACCGCTCGGCGCTGATCGGCCGCGCCCAGGCGATGCTCCGCAAGAAGCTCCTCGAGGAGAGCCTGATCGTCGCCGCCGTCTGCATGATCTTCCTGCTGCACCTGCGCTCGGCCTTCGTGGCGATCTTCACGCTGCCGGTGGGGATCCTGGTCGCCATGGCGATCATGTACTGGCAGGGACTGGTGGCCAACATCATGTCGCTCGGCGGGATCGCGATCGCAATCGGTGCGATGGTGGACGGCGCCATCGTGATGATCGAGAACGCGCACAAACACCTGGAGCGGGACCGAGGGAAGAAGCCGCACTGGGACATCATCGTCGACGCGACCAAGGAGGTGGGTCCCGCGCTCTTCTACTCGCTCGCCATCATCGCCGTCTCGTTCCTCCCGGTCTTCGCCCTGACGGGCCAGTCGGGGCGCATGTTCTCGCCGCTTGCCTTCACCAAGACCTACGCCATGGCGGCCGCCGCAGCCCTCTCGATCACCGTGGTGCCGGTGCTGATGGGATACCTGGTACGCGGGCGCATCCCTCCGGAGGCGCGGAACCCGATCAATCGCGCCCTGATCTGGGCCTATCGCCCCTTGCTGCGCGGGGCCCTGCGCTGGCGCTGGGCCGTCCTGGCCGCGGCGGTGGCGCTCCTCGCGCTGACCTGGCTTCCCTATTCCCGGCTGGGATCCGAGTTCATTCCGCCGCTCAACGAGGGAGACCTGCTCTACATGCCGTCGCTGCTGCCCGGCGTCTCGATCACGGAGGCGCAGGCGGTGGCGCAGCAGGCGAACAAGCTGATCATGACCGTGCCCGAGGTGAAGCACGCCCTCGCCAAGATCGGGCGGGCACGAACGCCTCTCGATCCGGCGCCGCTCGAGATGATGGAGACCACCGTCATCCTGAAGCCGGAGGACGAGTGGCGGCCGGGAATGACGATCGAGAAGCTCACGACGGAGCTCAACGACCTCATCCGGTTCCCCGGGGTCACGAATGCCTGGACGCTTCCCATCAAGACCCGCATCGACATGCTCTCGACGGGGATCAAGACACCGGTCGGAATCAAGCTGACGGGTCCCGATCTCACGGTTCTCGAGGAGCTGGGGAAGCAGGTCGAGCCTCTGGTCCGGGGGCTTGCCGGGACGCGGAGCGTGTACGCCGAACGCGTCGCCGGAGGCTATTACATGTCGTTCGTGGTCAATCGGATGGAGGCGGCCCGCTACGGGCTCACGGTCGAGGACGTCCTTGACGTGATCCAGTCGGCGATCGGCGGCACGAACGTGACGACCACGATCGAGGGGCTCGAGCGCTATCCGCTGAACGTGCGCTACGCGCGCGAGCTGCGCCAGAGCCCGGAGGCGTTGCGCCGCGTGTTGCTGGCGACACCGACCGGAGCGCAGGTGCCGCTCGGTCAGGTGGCGGACATCTTCCCGCGTATGGGGCCGCCGTCCATCAAGACGGAGGGAGCCCAGCCCCAAGCCTGGATCTACGTGGACATCGACCCGGACCAGGACGTGGGGAGCTACGTGGAGCGCGCGAAGCAGGTGGTGGCTTCGAACGTGAAGCTCCCCGCTGGATACACGGTGCAGTGGAGCGGCCAGTACCAGTACATCCAGGAAGCGAACGAGCGGCTCAAGGTGGTCATCCCGATCACTCTGCTGATCATCCTCCTGCTCCTCTACCTGAACTTCCGGAACATGACGGAGGTTCTGATCGTGATGCTGGCGCTGCCGTTCGCGGTCGTCGGCGGAATCTGGTTCATGTGGATCCTCGGGTACAACATGAGCGTGGCGGTAGTGGTCGGCTTCATCGCGCTGGCGGGCGTGGCGGCCGAGACCGGAGTGGTGATGATCATCTACCTCGACCACGCCTTCGAGGCCAGACGCGGACGGAGCCCCCGGATGACCGGACAGGAGCTCTACGACGCCATCATGGAGGGCGCGGTCGAGCGCGTTCGCCCGAAGATGATGACCGTGAGCGCGATCATCGCCGGCCTGCTCCCGATCATGTGGAGCAACGAAACCGGCGCACGCGTCATGAAGCGGATCGCAACGCCGATGGTCGGCGGGATGGTCACGTCGACCGTGCTCACGTTGATCATCATCCCGATCGTCTACGAGATCTGGCGCGCCTGGCAGCTCCGTCGGGAGTCGGCAGCGGACGATGCATCCTCCGCATCCTAGAGGCTGGGAAAGGCGCCGGGGGCGGGGGAGCGCGGTCATCGGATCGGACGAGCCGAGGACGTGCAGTGGGGCAGTTTGCCTCATTGAAGTCCACCTTTGCCCCAGGACCCAGCCGCGCCTCCTCGACAGACCCATACACGGCGCGTCTGGAGCGGCACGCCCCGTGCAGCCCGTTCATGCTATCTGAACCTCGAGGGAGGTACGCGCATGGCGGGAGGGGAAGGCAAGCCGAGGGCGAGAGAGCTTCCGGATGAGACCCTCATGGAGCGCTACGCGGCTGGCGACGAGGCGGCCTTCGAGGAGCTCTTCCGGCGCTACGAGGGCCGGGCCTACGCCTTCTTCGTCCGGAGGACCTCGTCCGCCGAGCGCGCGAAGGATCTCTATCAGGAGCTCTTCCTTCGCATCCACCGAGGCCGTGACGCCTACGATCCGACCCGGCCGTTCACGCCGTGGTTCTTCCAGATCGCCCATCGCATCCTCATCGACGAGTTCCGCCGCGCCCACCGCTCCCATGAGGTCGCGCTCGACGGGAGCGAGCCGCGAGCCGAGCAGCCGAGGAGCGACGATCGGCTGGCGGATCGTGAACAGCTCACGGAGGCGCTCGACGTGCTCTCGCCGGTGGAGCGCTACGTCCTCGTTTCCTCGAAGGTCGAGGGCATCGGCTATCCGCAGCTCGCGGTCGAGCTCGGGAAGTCGATCGATGCCGTCAAGAAGATGGCCTCGCGCGCGATGCAGCGGGTCCGCGCTACGCCGCGTCCTGGAATGGTCCCGATCGCACTCCGCTCCCGCTAGCCTGTCGGGAATCTCATGGATTCGGTAGGGGCCCAGATGCAGAACGGAGATACGCCGGGGGAGCTACGGGAGGGCGTACGCTCCGGGATCCTCGCGACCCTCAGACAGGACGTCGAGCTGCGGGGGGGGCGGACCGCGCGGCTCCTCCTGGCCGCTGGAGTGATCGGCGTCCTCGGCGCGCTGGGCATCACCCTGATGCTGTCGGGCCACCCATTTGGCCACCACCCGTCCTGGCACGTGGTCGTGTTCACCGCGGCATGGGCGGGCCTCCTCGTGGTCAGCCTCGCGCTCGTGTTCCTGCAAGTGCGGACGGCTTCACTTCCGCTCGCCCGTTCGGCCTGCGTGGGGATCCTGGGGCTCGGCATCGCCGGCATCTGCGGGGCCGTCTGTCCCGATCAACACTTCCTCGTGTGGTGGTCGGGGACCGGGCCCGGAAGCTCGCTCTCGCAGGTCGGTGGACTCGCGCTGAGCGCGCTCTGCTTCGGGCTCGCAACGACGCTCTTCGTGGGCATGGTTGCGTCGGTTCTCGTCCTCGGAGGCCGGTCCGCTGGCAGACCGCTGCTGCCGGCGGCGATGCTGGTCGTGCTTCTGTTGCCCGGCGTGGCGCTCCAATCCTTCGACACCTCGTGGGGCGTCTTCTCGAGCTGGCTCCTCGGCACCGCGGTGGGTGCCTACGCGGGTGTCGCGAGCGGGAGTTGGCTCCGCTCGTTCCTGGCACGCTGAGCGGAGCGCAGAGCAACGGCGTCCGCCGGAGCGAGGAGCCGAGAGCATCCGCCCACAGCGGAGGCGGCGGCCGGATCAGGCACAGCCCCGTGAGCTCGACTGCGGCGGCGACCACTTCCCCTGGCAAGTGGTTCTCGGACCGGTCCTACGAGCGCGGGGCGGCTCTGGATAGGATCTCGGCACAATGGGCCCGACCGGGAAAGCGGAGGCACGGCGATTGCATGGGGGAGAGAGAAATCGACGAGCTGGAGGAAGGACATGGGAATGCCGAGTCGAGGGATGGGCATGTCCTGGGGGCGGTTTACGTCGATGATCGCGGCGTCGACCTTCCTCATGTTCTTCTTGATGTACCAGCTGATCTACAGCCTCGATCATGCCAGCTTCAGCATGAACCGGCTCGTCGCCTCATTGGTCATGGGCTGTGTCATGACGATCATCATGCTCGGCTTCATGTGGTCGATGTATAGCGGCCTCGGCACGAAGCTCGCTGTTCTTGCTGTAGCGCTGGTGCTTGGCGTCTCCCTCCTGTGGATCAACCGCAGCCAGACCCTGATTGGCGACATCGCCTTCATGAGGTCCATGATCCCGCACCATTCGATCGCCATCAACAATGCGCGGAAGGCCGCGCTCAGCGATCCACGCGTGCGCAAGCTCGCCGATGAGATCATCGCGAGCCAGGTGCGCGAGATCGCAGAGATGAAACTGTTGATCGACGAGATTCAGCGGAACGGCGAGCGTGGTGACGCCGTCCTTCCCGCGCGTTCGGCCGAACTCAGCGCGGACACGATGCGCAACATCCAGGACGCCGTGAAGTAACCACGTCGAATCCGACGGGTGCATGCTTCTCGCTGGTCTCCATCTCTAGTCCGGACAGGCCCAGGATCGGGACGCGCCGCTCAGAAGGCGTACTGGAACCCCACCGTGCTCCGGATGGCCGGGGACTCGTCGCCGAAGCCAGCGCCCACCCCGCCCGTGATCACGAGCAGCGGCGTGAGCTGGTGCCGCAGGCCCGCCTCGACCAGGTTCTCCTCGTGGTCGCGCTTCAACGTGACCTCCCGCACCACGTCGAGCAGGCCGATCGTCTGGGGTCCGAGGCGCACGGAGTAGCCGGCGACCGCCCGCCACGCCTGCGTCCGCTCGTCGCTCCTGGTCTCGTGGTTGAAGCGCCCCTCGAAGTTCAGATGCACCTGTTGGAAGAGCTCGGTGAAGGGAATGGTCTTGGTGAGGATTGCCTTGACGGCGGGGTCGAAGCCGTGGGCGTCGTTGCCGACAGGGAAGTCGAGGGCGGCCGCGAACGCGAACGAGGGCAGGAGCGTCGTCTCCTGGTTCACGTTGTAGAGGAACTCGGCACGCACCGGCTGGAAGCCGTCGGGCTCCACCTCTCCGAAGAGATACGCACCCGAGATCGAGATCTGCCCATTGCGCGGGAAGCCGAGCTCGAGACGCAGCTCGGTGAGGAAGCTGTCCTCGTCCTCGTCCGTGTGCTCGTACCGGAACAGGCTCTGGATCTCGCGCCCGAGGTAGCCGATCGGCTTTGCATCCGTGACCGCGATCGGCAGGTCCTCCTCGAGATTCGTGTGATCCCCGGCGCGCCCTGCGGCGGGCGCGAGGAGCGCGAACATCACGGCGGCCGCCGCGAGTCGGTTCATTGCAGGCCCTCCGTCACGGTGGCGTGCTGGGACCCGACCGGCGGGAGCGCCGGGTCCTCCTCCATGGGCAGGGGCGCCACGTCCGGCTGCGATTCGTGTCGTCGCCGCCAGCCGTCCAGCATGGTCGCGACCATCTTGGGCGCGACCTCTCCCGGCTTCATGGACGCCGGGTCGTGGTGCATCCCGGGCGCCACTTCGCCGAGCGCCTGCATGAGCGAGCCGGCGTGCTCCCCCGGCTGCATGCCCGGCGTCATCTTCTTGCGGAACTGGTCCATCACCTTGGTCGGCGGGACGGAGGAGCCGTCCGGGCTCATCCCGGGCCACATCTCCTCGAGCATCTCCTCCATGATCCGGCTCATCGCGCCCTTCGCCGGCTTCATCCAATCCGCGTACACGCGCGGGTCCATTTCCGGGTACGGGAGCGCGAACTTGCGCGCCAGCGCCTCGTCGCCCGGCTGGTACGACATCGCCTCGATCACCCGCTCCAGCTCGCGGCGCTTCTCCTCCATCGACCAGCCTTCGTAGGCCAGGATGTCGTAGGCGATGCCATGCAGCATGTGCAGGTTGTCGAAGATGTTGGCCGACTCGGGCGAGAAGCGCGCGTAGCGCGGCATCACCTCGCGCGCGAGCAGCATGCGCTGGGGCCGGTCGCGGAGGACCTCCTCGGTGAGCGCGTGTGTCTCGCGGACGGCCTGTTCCTGCTCCTCGTCGTTGCCCGCGATCATCACGGCCTCGTAGATGACGGGATGCCACCAGTGCGCAACGAAGAAGTAGTTGTTCGAGAGCGGGTAGCGGTTGCGGAACAGGGTGAAATAGGGCTTCCCCATCACGGCGGCTCGTCGCATGGTGACGTCCAGCGGTGCCGGGCTGCGCGGCAGTGAAGCGCGGCGCGCGAGATAGCGATCGACGGAGCGGCGCGTCCAGCGCTCCTTCTCGCTCCACGGCACGTCTTGCGACATGAGACTGTCATAGGTCTGATCGTGATGCTGGTGGGTCCAGTCGATCGCCAGATAGAGCTTCCAGATCGCCTGTCCCACATGGGGGCCGTACGGCATCATGTGCGGCCCGATGCGCGGAGGATTGCGCGTGACGTCCAGGTACTCGGCGTCGGTCCTCTCATCGACTGCCGCGTGCCGATCGAGAGGCGTCAGCTCGAGGCGATCGTGCTGGACAGCGTGCGCGATGTGGACGGCGGCCTGGAACCGGTAGGGTTCGGGATGCCGCCAGAAGAACGCTGTGTTGTATGGCCCCCGCACGAACGACGCTTCGTTGCGTTGTTGCAGCAAGGGCCCCTCCGTACCGCAGGCGATCGCGCTCGCGCTGAGCGCGAGGATGGCGGAGACGGCGGAGACGACGGAGCCGCGCAATCCGGTGAGCACTGGCCGTGGCGGTGCAAGATGCTTGCCGGCACGTCAAGCTCTCGATCCCGGCGCGCGCAAAGCGCCTGGGCCCTCACGACATTTCCGCGTGTGCAAGCGGTGCTCTTCGACTGCAGGCACTCCATGCCCTTTTTGTAGAAGGCGCCCTGGGAAGGATCTGCTCTCGCTGTTCCGTGTCGTCTCTGAGACAGCGACATCGCGGCGATCGACGTGGCTCTTGACCCGGAGGAGCTCAAGGGTCTCACGGATCGCATCGCGGTCCTGGACTAGGCAGGGTGGTTCGAGTGGAACCGCTGGCCGACCGTCGCCATGCGCCGGCCACACCGCAGAGGGGCTCGACGCAGCGGCGATCGGAGAGGTCGCGGGCGCCGAGGCTCGGACGGGTCCAGATGCGTCGTCCGATCGCGTGGCCGCGCACCGACGAGCGGGTGGTCGTCGACGGTGCGCCGCTGGATCCCGCCGCCGGACCCGGTTCCTGGGCTGCATTCTGGCCGGCGGACGGCGCGGCCGTGGTGGTGGGCGACACGGTGGCCTTCGAGGACGAGATCACGCCTGCCCTAGACGCCGCTCTCGCGTCCGGTTTGGAAATGAGGGCGCTCCACGACTACTTCGTCTTCGATCGAACGCCCGTCTATTTCCTGCACATGGGTGGCTATGGAGACGCGAACGGGCTCGCAGCCGGCGTGAACTCGGTCTGGGATGCGATCCGCGCGGTGCGCAAGGCGCGCCCGCAGCCAGGCGACCGAACCCGGGGCGAGCCCCCTGCGTGCGGAACCCCAGAGGCGGGCGCAAGCACAGGAGCCGGGCGAGCGCTGAACCGCTCGCTCTCGAGCGGCCGTATGGTGCCGTCGGCCGTCGTCGGGGCACCTCGATGCCGGTCCTCGCATGCGCTCGCAAGGAGGGAGCAAGCCCGACATAGGGGACCGGGACGGAGCGTGCGGGAGGCGGCGAGACACGAGCACGCGCACACTGCTGTCCTGGTGGTGATTGGCTTCGACGACGCAGCCAACGGGGAGAGGAAAAAGGCGACCGGGCGATCGAGTGAAGCCTGAACGCTTCGGTGACCAACTCGCTGGAACTTGCACGATTCCACCAAGTTGAGAGGGACGGCAGCCGAGACCATCGCAGCCTTGAGTATGCGGCACGCCCCTTGCTCAGCGCCTTCCTCGCGATGAGCCCCTCCGCGATCGACCTCCGCGATCAGCGAGACCGCCGCCTGCGCGACAAGCTTCGTCGCGAACTTGGCGGTGACGTCCTATCTGCGCTCTCCGACGCATCCGTCGTCGAAGTGATGCTGAACGCCGATGGTGAGCTGTGGGTCGAGCGGCTCGGCTCGGGGGTAGCTCCGCTCGGCGGGACGATGAGCCGGTCCCAGGCCGAGAACCTCCTGGGCACGGTGGCGGCGCTCGCGGAGACCGAGATCAATGAGGGTCGGCCGCTGCTCGAGGTGGAGCTGCCGTTCGATGGCAGCCGCTTCCACGGAGTCGTCTCTCCAGTTTCGAGCGCACCCGTGTTCGCGATCCGCAAGAGAGCGGTGCGGGTCCACACGCTCGACGACTACGTCGATGGCGGAATCCTCGCTCCTGGCGGACGCGATGCCCTTCGGGCCGCGCTTGGCCGCCGCGAGAACATCGTCATCTGTGGAGGCACCGGCTCCGGGAAGACGACGCTCGCCAACGCGCTGCTGCGAGAGGCTGTGGAGCTGGCGGGTCCGTGCGAGCGCTTCGTGATCCTCGAGGACACGGTCGAGCTGCAGTGCACGGCGGCGAATCACATCCAGCTGCGCACCACCGACGAGATCGATCTCACGCGACTGGTTCGGGCGACGATGCGGTTGCGCCCGGATCGGATCGTGATCGGTGAGATACGGGGGAGGGAGGCTCTTGCGCTCTTGAAGGCGTGGAACACCGGCCATCCAGGGGGGGTGACGACCGTCCATGCCAACAGCGCCGGGGCAGCCCTCTCCCGTATCGACCAGTTGATCCAGGAAGCCGGCGTTCCGTCGCAGCCGCAGCTGATCGCCGAGTCCGTGGATCTGATCGTGTCCATCGCCCGCTGCAATGGCGGGCGGCGGGTGGAGGAACTCCTCCAGGTGGAGGGGTACGAGCAGGGTCGGGGATACCAGCTGTCCCGCATCGAGGTGGGATGCTGAGGAGAGAGGCGTGAACGCAGGAATCGCGCTCGGGTCGGGGTCGAGCAAGCGTTGGAATAGCGTTCTCATCAAGTCAGTCGTGCTGGGAGCCATGCTCGCGCTCACGATACCCGACACGGCATTCGCGACGACCTCCGGGCCGTCGATGCCCTGGGACGCCCCCCTGCAGACGCTTCTCGACAACCTCCAGGGCACCGTCGCGCGGATTCTGGTGACGGTCGCGGTCGTGATTACCGGGTTGTTGTTCGCATTCGGCGAGTCGGGAGGCGCCTTCCGGCGCGTCTTCGGAATCGCCTTCGGCGCCGCGATCGCGCTCGGCGCTCTCACGGTGCTCACGAGCCTCGGGTTCGTGGGAGCGACCTTCTGATGGAAGGGCGCACCCAGCACAGCGCCGCCCTCGAGCGCCCGAGAACTGTTCCCGTCCACCGCGCCCTCACTCGCCCGCTGCTGCTGGCTGGCGCCGATCGCGAGCTCGCTCTGGCGAACGGGGTCGTCGTCGCCGCGCTCCTCTTCGGGATCGGCCTCTCCTGGTACACGGCGTCGGTCTCCGCCGCGCTCCTGGTGATCGGCCATTGGGGCCTGGTGCTGCTCGCGAAGCACGATCCCGAGCTCCGACGCGTCTATGTCCGCCACGTCGGTCTGGCGGCGTACTACCCGGCGACGCCGCGCGAGCTTCGGAGGGCGCCGCTCGTGCATCCCTCCGTGACGGTCTCGGAGTAGGGCGGTGCTCCGCGAGTACCGCGCGAGCGCACTCGGCCTGCCCGATCTCCTGAACTTCGCGGCCCTGGTCGAGGAGGGCGTGGTCCTGAACAAGGACGGCGCTCTGCTCGCGGGCTGGTGGTACGCCGGCCCGGACATGGAGGCCGCGAGCCACGAGGAGTTGGCGATCCTCTCCTCGCACGTGAACGCGGCCCTGGTCCGGCTGGGCAACGGCTGGATGCTCCAGGCCGACGCAGTGCGCAGGCCTGCCGGCGGCTATGCGCCGCCGGGCGCCTTCCCCGACCCGACGACGGTCCTGATCGATGAAGAGCGCCGGCGGCAGTACGTCGGGGGCCGGAGCACCTACGAGAGCGTGTACGCGCTCACGGTCACCTTCCTGCCGCCGCGCGATGTCCAGGCACGCCTCGGCGGTTGGTTCGTCGAGGGCGAGACGCAGGATCGCGCCGGCTACGAAGCGGTCCTGCGCTTCTTCCAGCGGCACATCGTGGAGCTCGAGGACGCGTTGAGCGATCGGCTCTCCGTGAGCCGCATGGGCTCCGAAGATCTTCTCAGCTTCCTCCACCTTTGCGTTACGGGCATCTCGCAGCCGGTAAGCGTTGGGGCGGCGCCCATGTACCTGGATGCGCTGATCGGCAGCCAAGCCCTGGTCGGCGGCTTCCGACCGCGAGTCGGCCGCCACCACATCCGGCCGATCGCTGTCGTCGGTTTCCCCGCTGAAAGCTTCCCCGGAACGTTGGACTTCCTGAACCGCCTCGCGGTCGACTACCGCTGGTCAAACCGCCTTATCCCCCTCGATCCCAACACTGCCGAGGCGCGTCTCAAGCTGTTGCGGCGCAACTGGTTCCAGAAGCGGCAAGGGCTCTCTGGCCTGATCAAGCAGGCGCTAAACATGGGTGAGGCGACCTTCGGCAACCGCGACGCCGTGGCGATGGCCGAGGACGCCGATGATGCGGTCGAGGAAGCGGCGTCGGGCACCGTCCGCTTCGGCTACTACACGAGCGTCATCCTGCTCCTCGATGAGGACCCCGAGGCGCTCGAAGCCGCCTCGCGCCAGGTCTGCCGGAGCCTTCAACACCACGGCTTCGCTGCTCGCGTCGAAGACGTGAATGCGCTCGAGGCCTATCTCGGCTCGATCCCGGGCCACGGCTATCGAAACGTCCGCCGCCCGCTGGTCCACACGCTCAACTTCGCGGACCTGATCCCGACGACGAGCGTCTGGCCGGGGCTCGAAGAGAATCCGTGCCCGTACTACCCGCCGGGCAGCCCCGCGGTCCTCTACGCGAACACCTCCGGCTCGACGCCGTTCCGCCTCAACCTCCACGTCGCGGACGTCGGCCACACGTTGGTGCTCGGCCCGACCGGTTCGGGCAAGTCGACGCTGATCGGCCTCATCATGGCCCAGTTCTTCCGGTACCCCGGCGCCCAGGTCTTCGCCTTCGACAAGGGCTACAGCAGCTTCGTCCTGACCGAGGCCGCTGGCGGCGACCACTACGACATCGCGAGCAGCGACGCGGACGAGCTTTCCTTCTGCCCGCTCGCTGCGGTCGACCGGCCTGAGGAACGACTCTGGGCCGAGGGCTGGATCGAGATACTGCTCGGACTCCAGGGCGTGACGGTGACGCCTGCCCATCGGCAGGCGGTCCACGTGGCGCTCGAGCGACTCGGCGCGAGCGAGAGCCGCACGCTCACGGATTTCCTCAACACCGTGCAGGACCGGGAGATCCGCGACGGCCTGCGCCACTACACGCTTCAGGGCGCGATGGGGCGGCTCCTCGACGCGGAAGAGGACGGCCTGCGCGAGGGCAGCTTCCAGGTCTTCGAGATGGAGCAAGTGATGAACAAGGGCGACGTCAACGCCGCCCCCGTCCTCACGTACCTGTTCCACCGGATCGAGCAGCGCCTCACGGGCCGGCCCACGCTGATCGTGATCGAGGAAGCATGGCTCATGCTGACCCACGGCCTCTTCGCAGAAAAGCTCGAGGAGTGGCTGCGGGTCTTGCGCAAGGCGAACGCCGCCGTCGTCTTCGTGACCCAGAGCCTGGCGGAGGTCTATCGCTCGCCGCGCCGCGACCTCCTTCTGGAGTCGTGCCCGACACGGCTCTTCCTTCCCAATCCAGCGGCGCGCACCGACCAGACCGGCGAGCTGTACCAGCGAATCGGTCTCAGCCGGCGCGAGATCGAGATCCTCGCCGGGGCGATTCCCAAGCGCCACTACTACTACGCATCGCCGCTCGGGCGCCGGCTCATCGACCTCGGCCTCGGTCCCGTAGCGCTGAGCTTCGTCGGAGCCTCGGGCCGCGAAGAGCTGCAGCACGCGCGGGCCCTCATCGCATCGCACGGCAGCGACTGGCCCGCCGAGTGGCTGGCGAGCCGCGGCCTGCCGGAAGGGGCCGCGCAATGGCGGGCCCACAAGGAGAAGAGAGATGTCTCGGAGTAGGGGAATTCGGGTATGCCACGCCGTCGTCGCTATCGGCCTGGTCGGAACCGCGCTCTTCCCTCCGCGCACGGCGCGCAGCCTCGACATCGTGTTCGACCCGCGGAACATGGTCCACAACATCATCACGGCCGTGCAGCAGACGCTGAGCGTCGCGCAGGAAGTCCAGATGGTGGCCAACCAGGGCACCCAGATCGCGCAGCAGGTCCAGCAGCTGCAGCACGAGCTCGAGATGCTCCAGAACATGGCCGTGAACACGCTGGCGGCGCCGACGGTTGCCTGGGGCGAGACGCAGGCGGCTCTCGACGCGCTCGGCCAGGCGGTGCAGGTCGGTCTCTCGATCCCGTACACGCTCTCGAACGTGGCGGACGTCTTCGAGGGCCGCTTCCCAGGCTACGTCGCTTCGACGGACTGGCCGACCGCCTACGACTCGTGGTCCACGAGCGCCCTCGACACGCTTCGCGGCACGCTCGCTTCTGCCGGTCGCAACGTGGCCGACGCCCCGAGCGTGCAGGCCGCTCTCGACGCGCTGCGAAGCGCCAACGACAGCACCCAGGGCCGGCTCGAGGCGCTCCAGATCGGCAACCAGATCGCGAGTCTCCAGGTCGGAGAGATGACCAAGCTCCGCCAGCTCTTCGCCGCGCAGATCAATGCTCAGAACGCGTACCTCGGAGCCCAGGAGGCGAAGGCCGCGGGTTCCGCTGCAGCGTTCGACGCGTGGGTCGGGAATGCGCCGCAGGCGATCCCCGTGTCGCGAGCGAGCGAGGGCCTCGGCACGGTCCCGCGGCCGTAGCGCAGGGCGAGCCGGCCGATGACCACGATCCTCACCGACCTCGTCAATGCCTTCCAGGCTGCCACGGCCGGCTGGTTCGGCGCGCTCTTCCCGATCGCGCGGAACCTGTTCTTCACGTTGGCGGCGATCGAGATCGTCTGGGCGGCTTCGTGGTGGGTGGTCGAGCGCGATGATCCGACGCAGATCCTGGTCCAGCTCCTCAAGCGGATCATCGCGATCGGCTTCTTTCTCGCCGTCCTGATCTTCGCCGATGTCTGGGTGCCCGCGATCATCGACGGCTTCGCGACCGCGGGTCGCACGGCCGGCGGGCTTCCGGAGCTCAACCCGAGCACCGTGATCGACCAGGGCATCGCGGTCGCCTCGACGCTGATCGCCAGCATCAGCGTCGCCGGCTGGTTCACGTCGCCGGGTGGCAACCTCGTCGCGGCGATCGCATCGCTCCTGACGTTCCTGGCTTTCGTGATCATCGCCGGCCAGCTCGCCCTCTCCCTGATCGAGATGTACATCGTGATCGGCGGCGGCGTGCTGCTCCTGGGCTTCGCGGGCTCCCGTTGGACGATGCCATTCGCCGAGCGGTACCTCAGCTACGCCGTCGCGATCGGGATCAAGCTCTTCGTCCTCTACCTGATCATCGGGGTGGGCACCGCGCTGGCGGCCTCGTGGGCGCCGACGCTCGCCAACGCCGGCACCTCGCCCTCCGATCTCTTCGCGATCCTCGGCGCTTCGCTCGTCTACATGATCGTTTCCTGGCAGATCCCGTCCTTCGCCTCCTCGCTGATCGCTGGCTCGGTGAACCTCACCCTCGGGAGCGCCCTCTACACGGGCGGCTCCATGGCCGCGATGGCCCTCGGTGTGAAGGGCATCGCGGTGCGGGCCGCCGCGGCGGGCGTGCGCGGCTCCACGGCGGTCCTCGAGGCCGGCCGCTACGCGCGCGCTGCGCGCGCCGCCGGAAGTGCGGGGATGATCGGATCCGTCGCCGGCGGCTTCACCGCGCTCGCCACCGAAGCGGTAGCTGCTCGCGCCCGGCGCGTTGCCGGCATTCCGGCGGCGCGCACGACAGAGAGCTTGCGCCAGCGGCGGATCGCTCGCTTCGGAGATTCGCGGCGCCAGGTCGGTGGCGGCGGTCCGCCGGACGCCGGCGTGGTCTCTCGCGCGCCGATCGCGCGTGCGCGCGTCCCCTCGCGCGCCGAGCGCTCCCGCGAGACCGCTCCCATGGCAACGACGACCACGCAGCCCCCGAGCGACGACGACCGCGACACTCGATGAGGTGAACGATCATGAAGGCACCCGAGAATCCCTACCTGGCCGCCCGCCTCGAATGGAACGAGCGCTACCACGGCTTCATTCGCGCCAAGCGCAACTGGCAGGTCATCGCGCTCGTAGCACTGGTCGTGAACGCCATGCTCGGCCTGGGCATCCTCTGGCAGGCCTCGCAGAGCCGCGTCACGCCCTACGTCATCGAGGTGGACGAGCTCGCACAGACGCTCGTGATCGGTCCGGCCGATAAGGCCCGGAGCACCGATCCGCGCCTCGTCCGCTACCAGGTCGCCGAGTTCATCCGCAAGGTGCGCTCGATCGTCGCCGACGGCGCCGCCGAGAAGCAGATCCTCGACTCGGCCTACGCCCACGCGGCGGGCGCGGCCATGCAGTTCCTGAACGACCACTTCCAGGAACACAACCCGTTTGTTCGCATGCAGGAGCGGACGGTCAGCGTCGACGTGACGAGCGTCCTGCCGCTCCCCGCCAGCGAGTCATGGCAGATCCAGTGGACCGAGACGCACCGCGGACTCGACGGTGCCGTCCTCGTCCGCGAGCGCTGGCAAGCGCTCCTCGCCGTCGAGGTCCGGCCGAGCAACACGCCGGAGCAGATCGAGCAGAACCCCCTCGGACTCTACGTGACCAATATCCAGTGGACCAAGCAACTGTGAGGAGGGGATCGATGGACCGCTCGCATTGGACGCAGCTCGTGATCGCCGGTGGGATGGCGGTGGCGGCCGGGTGCGCAACGACTCCGGAGCTCGGGCCCGAGGACTTCGCCGAGGCCAACCGAGTGACGGAAGAGATCGCGGTGCCCGAGCCCGGCGCGCTTCCGGCCGACAAGACGGCTCTGCTCGGCGAAGACGACGCGGAGCTGGCCGAGGCAGTTCGCCAGTTCCAGCAGACGGGAAAGGCCCCGATCGTGCGCAAGCCCGGCTTCGTGGTCTTCCCGTACGGCGAGCGCCAACCGATCCTCTATTGCAAACCGCTTCGCGTCTGCGACATCCAGCTCGAGGCAGGGGAGGGCGTCCTCAACATCGCGCTCGGTGACTCGGAGCGCTGGATCGCCTCCAAGATGGAGAGCGGGCCCGAGGACGCTCGGCAGGCCCACGTCGTCGTGAAGCCCACCGAGTTTGAACTCAGCACCAACCTCGTCATCACGACGGACCGCCGTGTCTACCACCTCGGGCTCATCAGCTCGCAGGAGGAGACGGGCGGCTACTTCCGGAGCGTCCGCTTCTACTACCCGCAGGACACCGTCCAGCGCTGGACCGACGCGGCTGCGGCTGCCCGCGAGGGCGCGCGCAAAGAGCGGGAGCGCGAGGTCGCGCGGCTCCCGCTCGTGAGCCCCGAGGGCCTGAACTTCGGCTACCGCATCGCGGGCGATCGCGTGCCGTGGCGCCCGATCCAGGCCTTCGACGACGGCACCCGCGTCTTCATCCAGATGCCGGGCGCCATGAGCGCGACCGAGGCACCGGCGCTCTTCGTCCAGGCCGGTGGCGGCAAGGATCGGGCCCTTGTCAACTACCGGCTGCGCGGCCGCTACTTCGTCGTCGACAAGCTCTTCTCGGAGGCCGTCCTCGTGCTCGGCGTCGGGGGAAAGCAGCAGCGCGTCACCGTGAGCCGCCTCTCCCGCCAGAGCCGCAAATGAGCGACCAACCGACGCTTCCGGATCCCGACGGCGAACCGGTCGAGCTCGAGCCCAAGCCTCGAGTCGTGCGCCTCAACCGCCGTGCGATCTTCGTCGCCGGCGGCCTCGCGACGGCCGTCATCCTCGCATCGGTCTTCACTCTCTCGGACCGCAGCAGGCGAGTCGCCGAGCGGAGGGAGTCGACCGGTGCCAGCGCGGCCGCGGATCGCTTCTGGGAGAACCAGCCGGACGGCGTTCCGCGTCTCCCCATGTCGCCGGCGCTTCCCGAGCCCGCGCCCGTCGCCGCGGAGACCCCCGAGGTCCCTGTGCTCGACGCGGCCGGCTCGCCGCAGCTCCTCGAGCCGGCTTCCGACGCTGCCGACCAGACGCTTCGCCGCGCGTTGGCATCGCGCCCCGTCGTCTACGAGGGTCGCGTCGAACCCCGCGCGGCGCCGACTCGCGCCGAACGGCCCGGTGCCCCGCCTTCGGCCGATCCCGCGAACGTATTCCAGGCTGCCAGGGACATCGTCGAGGGGCAACGCGAGGAAGACCCCACGGTCTCGCAGAACCTCCAGCGCGAGAAGGCCGAGTTCCTGCGCAATGCGAAGCTCGGCGCGCAGGACGAGGTCCTCGAGCACCTCGTCCGGCCGTCCATCACGCCCTACGAGGTGAAGGCCGGCTCGCTAGTGCCCGCCGTCCTGATCACCCAGGCCAACTCCGACCTCCCAGGCCAGCTCATCGCCCAGGTACGCGAGAACGTCTTCGACACGGCCACGGGCGCCCACCTCCTGATTCCGCAGGGCACCCGCGCGATCGGCGTCTACGACAGCGTCGTCGCCTTCGGCCAGGAGCGCGTCCTCGTCGCCTGGCAGCGGCTCATCTTCCCCAACGGCTCCAGCCTCAACCTCGAATCCATGCCCGGGACCGATGTCGCCGGCGCCGCCGGCTTCCACGATCGCGTCCAGCGCGACTACCTCCGCATCTTCGGTAGCGCCGTCCTGCTGAGCGCCATCAGCGCCGGCCTCCAGATCTCACAGGGCACGTTCTCGGCGGGCAACCAGGCAACCGACACGCACGATCTGCGGGAAATCCTCGCCGCCGCGCTCGGTCAGAACCTCGGCGACCTCGGCATCGAGATGGCACGCCGCAACCTGAACGTCCAACCGACGCTCGAGATCCGCTCCGGCTACCGCTTCAACATCGCCGTGATGAAAGACCTGGTCCTGCCCGGTCCGTACCCGGCGCATTGATTCCACCGACGAGCACGAGGAAGCACCCATGAAGCTGCAGCGCCGGCGGCCCGACGAGCCGCCCATCGAGATCCGCGTCACCGTGCCGGCAGAGACCGTCTCGCAGCTCAAGGCCTACTGCCGCTACTACGAGGTGACCTATGGCGAGCCCATCGACGTGTCCGCGGTCACCATCGCCATCCTCCAGCACTTCCTCGAGGTCGATCGCGACTTCCGTAGCTGGCGCCGCCAGCAGCCGCCGCCTGACGCTCGTGGCAAGTGATCGCCTGTGGGCTGGAAGCGCTCCCGCACGGTCCTGGGCGCACGCTGTGCTCACCCCGACTGACTCCGCCGCTCCATGCCCCCGCGCAGCGCGTCGTGCAACACTATGGTCGACTGCCGTGTGATCTCCTTCGGTGTCATTCGCCGTCGGCCTGGCTCCACTCGGCCCTTCGGACAAGTTGGCGCGCCCTCACTCCGAGGACTCTGCTCGTTCACGCCCCTTGCCTCGCACCACGGCGCGGCTCACCCCCCAATCGCCGCGCCTCTCGCTCCACTGGCGCCCTCCGGCTCCCGGCCCCGTCTGGCCAGGTCTCCGGGGTGGGCGAGAGACCTGGCCCAAAGGGGCCTCAAACCCAACGAAGGAGACACATCATGGCAGTCAACACCCAGGCACTCTTCGGCGTCGTGCAGCGCGAGGGCATGGAGAAGGGCTTCTGGACCCGCATCGGCACCGCCTTCCAGAACCAGGACGGCAGCTGGAATCTGCGCTTCGACTATCTCCCCACGGACCGGGCCGTGACGATCCAGATGCGGCCGGTCAGGAGCGCAGACGAAGCCGGGGAGGGCGTGCGCAGCACGCCGGGGACCTCGACCAGCTGACAGCGCCGGCGGAGCTGCGGAGTCGCGGCTCCGCCGGTCGAGCTCCCACCATGTTGCCGCAAGCGACTGGCGCCCGTGTTTAGTTCCAGTAGAAAAGTCCAACTTCCGCTCGATTTCGCTCGAGTTCAGCAGATGAACAAATCGCTCGGCGAACGCCACCTCCAGGCAAACTGCGGGCTCAGCGCGCGTACGGCGCAGCGCCCCTTCGTCTAGCTTTCAGCAGTTGAGCTGTCGGTAGAAGGGCACTTGCACAAGTGGGGCGGTGAAGTCGTTGTCATCCAGGTCGGGTAGCAGCTCGAAATGGCGCTCTCATTTGGCTCGTAGCCCCGCAGCACGCCGCAAAGTCGCTCTGGGTGGCGAGGTGCTCGAGACGTCTTCCCGCCGAGAACACAGACCGATCTCCCGAGTCTACGATCCGCGCCCGCTGGCGACTAGTGAACTACATCCGGCACTCCAAGGCGCGGCGGAAAGCCGGATGGATAACGAAGAAGCCTGCCTCGCGTGTTAGTGGTGCCAGTAGCTTCTTCATGTCGTATCTGACATCGAAAGCGTAACGAGAATCCTCCATGCGGCCGCGCGCTACGCCCAAAAAACCAAACCATACCAGCAGCTCAATCGCTCGATCGACGTCTGCCTCTCCGCAGAGCGGACGGATCCGCTCCTGAACTTGGCGCTGCGAGATCCGTACCTCGCTATCGAGAAACGCGTACACCCAATCAGTAGATCCGGCCTGAACGTCTCGAAGCTCGAACGTCACTGACTGGAGCATGTCGTTCGAATAGCTCTCTTCTGCGTGGCGGATGTCCTCAGCGGTCACCTTCTCGTGGCCTCGGTTCGTGGCAACCTCGATGGCCCTGCGTATAAACATGAGAAGATCTCTAGGCCTCATTAGGGTGCGGTCGACCATGTAGTGAAACGACTGCTGTGCTCCGATTGTCGATTCAAAAAGCGCTCCCCAGATCGCATCAAACGTTCCGTCGAGGCCGGTCGTTGCAATGATCCGTCTTCGCACCATTTCCTTAAGGACCTCGCGATCATCCCAATCAAGAACGATCGCGGTCTCCTTGCCTCGATCTGGAGTCTGGTCCACTAGATGCTCGTAAACGTCGTTCCGGAGGAAGACCATGGCGCGAAAATCCACGCCCTTGCGGTCCAACTGACGCTGCAGCTTTCTCGTAGCCTCTAGGAGTGTGCGAACGATGAGAATATCAATCGCCGTGACACCTAGCGTCGGCCAGCCTTTGTCGAGGTTGTCGACAAGCATCCAGGTTTCTTCCTTCAGCGAGAGGAAGTCTCCTACTGCATCAGTTAGTTCGCGGAGATCGACACGAAAGAGATGTTCGGTGATCTCGCCGACTTCAACGGAGTCACGAGTTGAGAAGACCGCGATTACTCGATTTATTTGGTGCAGTAGCCTTTGAGAGAAATCACCTTCTTCCGCCATTCCGAACTGTTCATGAAGCAACGCGACCCGCTCATAAGGTCGCCGTCTTGCCTCATCTCGGTGCGCCCAGCTGATTTCATCCTCGGTAATCTTCCGTGCGAGCTCAGCCAAAAGGATCGAGTTCCAAAATGCCGTCAGCAAATACTCGCGCACACCGGGAGTAAGTTGCTCGAGAACCGATTCGCGGAGACGGCTCAACTGATGCCCCTCCGGCTTTAAGGCGAGAACTACGTGGGACGTCCGCGATTCGAAGGCGGCATTCAGAGCGTAGAAGATTGCCGTCTTGCCGGATCCCTTGCGGCCGACGACAAGACGAGCGTGGCCTCGCTTGGCCTCCTCGTATTGGCCCGTTGGAACGAAATACGATTGTAGAGGCCGAACCTCATTCTCGGCCGCCACGTCGCCAATGTCGAGCTTCTGCAATAGCCCTCGAGGCGACTCAACGGTGGTCAGTGACCGGTCAAAAAATCGCTGCATTACCTGGCGCAGCGGCTTCTCAATGAGGCGCTCGATCTGATCTGGCCGCGAATACCAAGAAACAACGTCACGGTAGTCGATCGGCTGTACCCGCTCGCCCTCTTGAAGAAGGACAACTGTCTTACCTTGGCTCATCGCAAGCCCAGCAACTAGCGCACAGCGAGCGTTGTGGACGGTCGCGCCTTCGCGTGCAGCATCCAGGAGGTGGGCAATCACGCCCACCGACGTGGCAACTTGCTTTCTAGCCTCGTGAAGTGAAAGTCGCGGCGTCTCGTCGGCATCGAACGTTCGGAACTCCAGAAACGACCGACGCAGAATAGACGCAAGCACGACTTCCCCCTCGGTTTCGTGCCGGCTTCGCAGTACGTAGAGAGCAGAATCCGGGCTGGATGACACCAGTGGTGGCAAAGGTTCGGGTCGAAGTTCGCCGATCTTTTGGACCAGATCCTCAGCATTCCGGAAATCTGTGTAGCCGAGGGTGTCGAGTAAGCCGAGATCGTTGAATGCATCCTTATCACGAAGGTAAGATGCATCGCGAATGGGAATCACTGGAAGGCCAAGGCCGATGCCGAACCCTATTTCGAACAGTAGGTTGAAGTTGAGCGTGGTAACGTCAGCAGCGACGAAATCTGCGAAACGCATTCTCTTGCAGATCGCGCAGAAGATCACTTGGCCGGCGATCGCGAACTTCCTCCAAGTGAGCCAGTTGCCTCCGCGCGACAGCTCTAGATCCTCCGCTGCGCTTTCAATCGCAGCAGCGATCTGTTGGGGCTCTGACGGATAAAGAAATATGCCGACGGAGGGCTTGATCCCCTCGAAGGCCTGGTCGCAAGCGCCGCCAGCGTACTGGCAGTACTTCGGAGGCGTGCGGATCATTGGGTTCCCCCATATCGATTTCCTTGCGAGGCGACAATAGCGATTGGCTGCCCCTCCGAGCCGGTAGGTATCCCGCAGCGACGCATCTCGCTTGTTTCATTGTGGTCGCATCTCGACCGGAACCGCAAGATGTGTCGATAGGGCGAGATCGGTAGGCGAGTGAAGGTCGAGATTAGTGAGGCGCCCCCGCGAAGGCGGTTGGTGGAAAGGGGGGCGGGTGCGCGCGCAGGACGCAGCCTCGATCCGTCGATAGCCGTAGCGATGTGGCCGAGCAACGGCGCGAGATGCCCGAAGTGGAACCCTCCTTGGATTGCCGGAGGCTCCAATCGTCCGGGGGATAGTCATGCGCAGCGATCGTGGGTTGATTCCGCGAGAGCCGCTGAGCCGCCGTAGGGCGGCTTCTCTCAGAGGTTTCGGGCACCGGACCATGTTCGGCCCGCTTCTCCACCGGTGGGCAGGTTGCCGCGCCTCCGGAGCGGCATCCGGCCCGAGCTTGCTGATAGACTGCCCGCCGGCCGCCCCGCGGCCGCCTGAAGCCGTGTCACATCGCTTGCCCGTCCGAGGTCCCGCATGCGCACGATCTTCGATCTCTGCTCGCCCCGAGACGACGTTCTAAGAGGGAGCCTCCAGGAGTCCGACTTCGCCGCGGACCTAGCCCAGGTCCTGCGCGGCCAGGCTCCCCCGGAATACCAGAACCCGGCGGTCTTCTTCGCGAACACGCACCCGACCACGGGACTCAAGCGCCTCATCGACAACGTCTGCCGCCGGCTAGGGGCCCTCGGGGGGGCGCCGGCGATCTTCCGGCTGGATACCCAGTATGGGGGCGGGAAGACCCATGCCCTGATCGCCCTTTCGCACGTGGCCGGCGGCATGCCTGGCGTCACCAACGCTGGGGAGTTCGTGGATCCGGCTCTCGTGCCGAAGGCTCGGACCCGCGTCGCCGCCTTCGACGGCGAGAATGCCGACCCTGCCAACGGCCGGGTGATGGGGCCGGGTATCCGGGCCTTCACACCCTGGGGCGAGCTGGCCTGGGCGCTCGCCGGTGAAGAGGGCTTCCGTGCGGTCGAGCAGAGCGATCGCGAGCGGCGCGCGCCGGGCGCCGAAACGATCCGGAACATTTTCGGCAACGACCCAACCCTGATACTCCTCGACGAGCTCTCAATCTACCTGCGCAAGGTGCGCGGCCTTCCGGACGCGGACCAGCTCACGCCGTTCCTCACCAGCCTCTTCACCGCGGTCGAGAGCGCACCCCGCGCGGCGATCGTGTTTACGCTCGCGATCGGTAAGGGAGGAAAGGCCGTAGATGCCTACGGTGCTGAGAACGAGGCAATCGAGCAACGGCTGGAGGAGGCGAAGTCCGTCGCCGCGCGCAAGGCGACGCTCGTCGATCCCACCGAGCCGCAGGAGACGGCGCAGGTCCTCCGCCGTCGGCTCTTCGCCCGCATCGATGGGGCCGGAGCCGAAGAGGTGATCGCCGCCTTCCAGCAGCTCTGGATCGAGCACGCCGGCATCCTACCCTCCGAACGGGCCAACGAGAGCCGCGTCGAGGAGTTGCGCCGCGGCTATCCCTTCCATCCGGCGCTGATGTCGGTCCTGACGGACAAGCTGTCGACGCTCGCCAACTTCCAACGCGTGCGTGGCATGCTGCGCCTCCTCACCCAAACCGTCGCCCAGCTCTGGGCCGAGCGTCCTCCGCGCACGCACGCGATTCAGGTCCACCATGTGAACCCGGGCTACGGCCCGACGCGCAACGAGGTCCTGACTCGCCTCGAGCTCGGTCGCTTCGAGCCCGCGATCCGCAACGACGTGGCTGCCGGGCCGGACGAGGCGCTCTCGCTGGCCCAGCAGATCGATGCCAAGAAGTACGCCGGGATGGCGACCTATGCGTCGTTCGTCGCGCGCACCGCGCTCTGGAACACCTTCGCCTTCAACGACGACCTCCAGGGAGTCACACCTGATCAGCTGCGCTTCTCGATCCTCGCCCCCGGCCTCGACGCGGACTTCGTGAACGACGCGCGCACACAATTCGTCGCAGATTCCGCCTACCTGGACGATCGAGCCGGCGCCCCCCTGCGCTTCCTCGCCGAAGCGAACCTGAACCAGATGGTTCGCCAGCAGGAGACGCGAGTGGATCCGGCGGAGGCCCGCGCGCAGCTCCAGGACCGCATTCGCTCGATCTTCGGCGGAGCGACGCTCGAGCTGGTGCCGTTCGTGTCGGACGCCGCGGACGTGCCGGACGACGCCGGGAGCGGGCGGCCCTATCTCGTTCTCCTTCACCACGACGCCGAGGCCGTGCAGGCGGAGAAGCTCGCGGTGCCACCGCTTGTGGACCGGATCTTCCGCACCAAAGGAAGCACGGGCGATTTCCGCCAGCACCAGAACAACCTGGTTTTCGTGCTCGCCGATGCCGCCCAGCGTGAGGCGATGAAGCAGCGCATGCTTCGGCGCCTCGCGCTCGAGGCGCTGCGTTCCCCGGACCGCAAGGCGCAGCTCTCGCCGCACCAGCAGGATCAGGTGGACGAGCGCTTCCGCCGCTCCGAACAGGAGCTGGCGGTCGCGATCCAGCAGGCGTACCGACACGTCTTCTTTCCGTCGCGCGAGAACCGCGTCGAGGGTGCGGGCATCGATCTCGCGCACGTCGCCGTAGACGCCGGCAGCGCCTCCGAGCGGCCGGGCCAAGGCCAGCAGCAGGTGCTGCGGGCGCTCAGCGACAACCAGAAACTCCGCCACGCGGACGACCATCCGCTCGCTCCGAGCTATGTGCGTGACCGCACGCCGCTCAAGAAGGGCTCGATCACGACCGCCGACCTACGCGCCGAGTTCCGTAAGGATCCGCGGCTTCCGATCCTGATCGGCGACGAGAACTTTTTCGCGCTGCTGCGCAAGGGCATCGAGGAAGGGCTCTACGTCTACCAGAGCGGGGATCTCGTGGCCGGCAAGGGTGACCCGCCCTGCCAGTTCAAGATCGAGCAGCAGTCCTTCGTCTTTACGACGGCCTACGCGGAGTCCCAAGGGATCTGGCCGCACAAGAAGCCCGAGCCCGCAGCACCCTCCGGGCCCAGTGGGAGCGGCACGCTTCCGCTTCCCGGCCTCAGTCCGCAGCCGGGCAGTGCGGTCGCGCCCGAGCCGGCGCCCGGCGTACGCACGTTCCGCCACGAGGCGCCGCTTCGCGAGGCGGTGACCCGCATCGTCGAGGATGCGCGCGCGGCAGGAGTGACGAAGCTCACGAGTTTGCGCCTGCGTGTCGCTGAGTGGAGCGATGCCTTCAAACTGATGAGCGGCATCGGCGTCGTGCAAGGCGCCGAGAAGCGGATCGAGCTTGAGGGTGCCTATGAAACATCTGGCGGGAGCGAGGCGCAGCTCGTTTTCCGCGGTGTGCCGGCCGATGTCGCCCCGGTCCGCGAGTTCCTCTCCGCTCAGTTTAATGCGGCCAGCGACAAGGACCTGACGGCGTGGTTCGCGCTGGCCTTCCCGGACGGCCTTGCGCTGGCCGGTGACGAGCCCGACAAGCTCGTACAGCAGCTCGCCCGTTTCGCCACTGGCGCCGCTTTCGTCGAGGCGATCGCGGAGGCAGCACCTTGAGCCGGCGTGCCCCGTCTCGATCGCTCCGCGGAACCGCCCGCCCGCGCTACGAGGTGCGCGTCGCGCGCCGGCGCGCCGGCGAAGGCCACCTCGAGATCTGGCAGCTGCCGTCCCCCGCGACGCCCCACCTGCGCGCGCCGCGTCGCGTCGCCGGGCTCGGCGGACGCAACCTCGCGCTCGTCGAGCACCGCGTGCTGCGCCATCTCAAGCACGAGCACGTGGACCCGACCAGCCTTGGCCCGCGCGAGGATGGCCGCTTCCCGATCTCCGAGGACCTGGCACTCCGCCTCGGCCTGGCCTTCCGCACGCTCGCCCCTATGCGCAACCGCGCCTTCATGCGCGCATGCATCGAGGGCATCGAGGTGATGGGCAAGGAAGAGGCCGCCTATTGGCTCGGGATGGCGATGCACCGACGCTACCCCCGGCGCGTCCTCGGCGCGCTTCGCTATCTGCTCGTCGATCCCCGCGAGCTGCGCCCGGCCGCACGGTGACGACGCGGCTCATCGAGCGCTGGCTTCCGATCGCGGCCGTTAGCGAAGAGAGTGTGCGCGAGAGGCGCTCAATTAGTGCTCTTCCGGCGCCTTACTATTTGCACGCGTGGTGGGCCCGCCGACCTCTGGTCGCTTCGCGCACAGCGATCCTAGCGTCGCTGCTTCCGGCAGCCGCTGACCGCGAAAAATTTCTTCACATGATCGGTATCCACGGCGATCCGACGGAGGCGCGATTCGCGATGGACGCGGCGCGGCGACGTGGGGAACGCATCGACAACCCTTACACCTACGGGCGAGCCTTCGGATACCTGCCGACCGAAACTGAGAAGCGCTGGTTGGCCGAGGAGATCGCCAAGCTCGGGCTCAACAATCCAGTTTTACTCGATCCGACAGCCGGCGGTGGCAGCATCCCGTTCGAGTCAGTACGTCTGGGGATCCCGACAATCGCGAACGACCTGAACCCCGTCGCTGCACTCGTCCTCCGAGCGACAATCGAGTGGCCCGCTCAGTTAGGCTCCGCGCTCATCGCGCGTTTCGAGACGCTTGCTCGAAAGTTTCGATTGGGCCTGATGGATCGGCTCGCGAACCTGTTCCCCCCAAACCCAGATCCCCAACGCATCGACACAACGTACCTTTGGGCTCGCACGATCACCTGCCCCTACTGCGAGGGCCTGGTTCCGCTTTCACCAAACTGGCGGCTCGCGCCGGATGGGACGGGGATACAGCTGCACCCAAATCCGCGCACCAAACGCGTCAGCTTCGCGATCGTTGCGAAGCCTGCCGACCACTCTGCTGGCACCGTTCGGGGCGGTGACGCGCAGTGTCCGTATCCGGAATGCGGTCGGGTTGTCGATGGCGACGAGGTGAAGGCCCAGGCGCAGGCCGGTCGGATGGGTGAGCAGCTATTCGCCGTTGTTTACAAGGAGCGGATTCAACGGAGAACCAAGGGAGGGAAGCTCCGCGACGCGTGGCAGCGCGGATACCGCGCTCCTCTTCCCACGGACATGGACAGCGACTCTCTTGCTGCGCACCTGGCGGAGAAGTGTGCGCAGTGGGAGGCCCTGGACGTACTCCCGTCAGAGTCAATCCCGGATCTCTCTAACTACGAGCGCGGTCATAAGATGTACGGGATGACACGGTGGCGGGATCTTTTCTCTCCGCGCCAACTGCTGTGCCACGGGTCGAGCGTTGAGGTATTCCGCGACCTTCTAGAGGGATCCGTGGCATCAGGGCAATTGGATGACACCACTCGCGCGGCGTTCGCCTATCTCGCGATCGCGGTCGACAAGATGCTCAATTACAACTCTCGTATGTCAATTTGGATGTCAACGCGTGAGGTCATCGCGAACACCTTCAACCGTCACAACTTCGCTTTCTCGTGGTCGTACGCGGAGATGATGCCGCTCGTGGAAGGGCTTGGATACGATTGGGCGCTCCGCTCCATGGATGAATGCATAGGCGAGATACAGAAGCTGGTCAGCCCAAAGTTTGCGTTAAGTGATCGAACAAAGTCTGGATCGCTACAGCTCGCGCTAGGTCATTCGATAATGGCGGCACCACCAACGGAAGTTACATGCCGCTCGGCTGACCAGCTCGAGGGCGTCGCCAGTGCCAGCGTTGATTGCATCGTTATGGACCCACCGTACTACGACAACGTGATGTACGCCGAGCTTTCTGACTTCTTCTACGTGTGGCTTAAGCGTACAGTCGGCCTTGTCTTCCCAGAGCTGTTTCGCACCCGGCTCACGGACAAGGACCAGGAGGCGGTCGCCAATCCGGCGAAGTTCAAGGGACAGGACCACCCGAAGGAGCGCGCAGATCGCGACTATCGCCAGCGCATGGCGGCGATCTTTGCAGAGTGTCATCGCGTACTGAAGGCCGACGGCGTCCTCACCTTGATGTTCACGCACAAGGCTACCGGCGCTTGGGATGCGCTCGCCGCAGGCCTGATCGAAGCGGGCTTCACTGTGACGGCGTCGTGGCCCATCAATACCGAGGCTGAAAGCAGCCTGCACATCAAGGAAAAGTCGGCCGCGAACAGCACGATCTTTCTGGTGTGCCGCCCGCGCGCAGCGCAGCAGGCTGGCGAAAACACCTACTGGGAGGACGTCGAGCCTCGCGTAGCGCAGGCGGTGCGGGCGCGGATCGGTGAGTTTCAAGAGGCTGGGATCCGGGGTGTGGACCTCTATCTCTCCTGCTTCGGGCCGGCACTCGAGGAGTTTGCGAAGCACTGGCCGCTCCGACGCGGGACGCCGAGGGTTGTTCCCGAGCACAAGAAGCCGCGCCAGAGGGGGCTCTTCCTCGACGAGAGCGATCCCTACGCCGTGACCCCGGAGGACGCGCTCGACGCGGCCCGTCGGGAGGTAAAGAAGTGGCGGCTCGACCGGCTGCTGCGCACGACCCGCCACGCCGATCTGGACCCGCTCACCGAGTGGTTCGTGCTCGCGTGGGACGCCTTCAAGGCCCCCGAGTTCCCCTACGACGAAGCGCTGCGTCTCGCCCGTGTGGTGGGGCTCGACCTTGATCGCGACGTGATTCGAGTCCTCGCCGAGAAGAAGGGGAGCGACGTCCTCCTCTGGGACAGCGCCAAGCGCGCCGCGAAGGGGGCTCTGGGTTCGTCGGACGGCAGTCGCGCACTCCTCGACGCGCTCCACCACGCCGCCTACCGGGCGCGCAAGGACGGCCTCGAGGCGGCCCGGCGTCTGCTCGAGGAGGGTGGAGCGGCGCGGCTTCCGTCATTCCCGCTGGGACTCCAGGCGCTGCTCGAGGTGCTGCCGGTATCGAGCACCTTCACGAAGGTGGCGGACGAGAAGGGAGCGGTGGCGGAGGCCGCGGGCGACTTCGACGCGCTCGAGCACTTGCGGCGGCTGGCTTTCAGCGATCGTGTGCCCGAGCCCGAGCAGCTCGGATTGTGGACCGGGAGCCAGAGCGGTTGAGTCTCCTCCAGGATCGGCGCTGGAAGGCGAAATACGACTCGGACGGGCGTGCGCTCGTCACGGAGTTCTTCGTGCCGGCCCTGGAGTGTGCGACGCGCTATGACCGGACAACAGGCTACTTCAGCGCTGGTGTCCTCACGCTCGCGGCGCGGGGCATCGAGGGCCTCGTTCGCAACGATGGGCGGATGCGCCTCGTCGTCGGCTGCACGCTCGAGCAGGCAGAGGCCGAAGCAATCGAGCGTGGCGAGGAAGCCCGCGCGGTCCTCGAGGCGCAGGCGAAAGGCTTGCCGCTCGCTGCGGCAAACGAGGGCGAGCGCCAAGCGCTCGAGCTGCTCTCCTGGATGGTGGCGCGTGGCTTCCTCGAGGTTCGCATCGCGATCCCCTGTACCAAGGACCGTAAGCCCTGCGCCGGCACCGCCATCTTCCACCAGAAGACTGGTCTGATAGAGGACAAGACCGGCGACCGAATCGCCTTCTCCGGGAGCCTCAACGAGACGCCCTCCGGATGGATCCACAATTGGGAGAGCTTCCACGTCTTCAAGAGCTGGGACGGGGGTCTCCCGCACCTCGTCGAGGAGGAGGAGAGCTTCGCGCGACTCTGGGCCGACAAGACCGAGCGCTGTCGCGTGCTCGACGTGCCGCAGGCGATGCGCGAGGATCTCCTGCGCTTCCTGCCCGGCGATGAGCGCCTGCCGGAGCGCCTGCGCGAAGCCGCGACCGTTGCCGTCCCCGACGCGCCAACGAATCCGAAGCCGGAGCCGCCGCCGGCGCTCGCGATCGAGGACCTGCGCAGCCTCGTGTGGTCGATCGTGCGCGATGGTCCAGCGCTCCCCGGCCTCGGAGACCGGGTCGGCGAGGCCACCTCGATCGTCACGCCGTGGCCGCATCAGGTTCGCGCGTTCCAGCGACTCTACGGGAGCTGGCCTCCGCGACTCCTCATCGCAGACGAGGTGGGCCTCGGCAAGACGATCGAGGCGGGGCTGCTCCTGCGCCAGGCGTGGCTCGCCGGCCGGGCGAGGCGGATCCTCGTCCTCGCTCCCAAGGCCGTCCTGCGCCAGTGGCAGATCGAGCTTCGCGAGAAGTTCAACCTCAACTGGCCGATCTACGACGGACAGTTCCTGCGCTGGTATGCCTGCCATGCGAACGTCGGCAGTGATGAGCGGAAGGTCTCGAAGGACGAGTGGCACCGCGAACCGTATGTCCTCGCGTCGAGCCAGCTCATGCGTCGCGCGGACCGTGCCCGCACGCTCATTGAGGACGCCGAGCCTTGGGATCTCGTGATCCTCGATGAGGCTCACCACGCGCGCCGCAAGGGAGGCGGCGCCACGAAGGACCGCGCGCCGAACCAGCTCCTCGGCCTCATGCAGCGCCTGAGGGCCAAGACCCAGGGTCTCGTCCTCCTCACTGCGACGCCGATGCAGGTGGATCCCGTCGAGGTCTGGGACCTCCTCGACCTGCTTGGGCTGCCGCCGGCCTGGAGCGAGGGCGCCTTCCTGCGCTTCTTCGAGCGCGCGAGCCATCCGAACCCGTCGAATGATGATCTCGACGCGATGGCGAATCTCTTCCGTGCATCCGAGACAGCCTACGGCGAGCCCGCATCCGACGTGATCGAGCGCTGTGCAAGCGCACTCGGGGGGCTTTCGCGCCGAAAGATACTGAAGGCGTTGCGTAGCGGTGCGATGATGGACCTCAAACAGCTCGGCCACGAGCAACGACGAGCGGCCATCCGCCTGATGATTGCGAACACGCCAGTGTCTCGGCTTGTCTCGCGCCACACTCGAGAGCTTCTCCGCCGATACTACGAGGCCGGCAAGATATCGACCCGCATCGCCCAGCGGAAGGTGGACGATGCCTTCATCGACCTGAGTCCCGCGGAGCGCCAGGTCTACGAGCGCGTCGAGCACTACATCGCGCACACCTACGACGCCGCCAGCGCTGCTGAGCGAAACGCGGTGGGCTTCGTGATGACCGTCTATCGGCGCCGATTGGCGAGCAGCTTCGCAGCGCTGGCCGCAACGCTCGAGCGGCGGTTGCAGGGAATGACCGCGTCCGAGACGAGCGTCGAGGAAGACGTCGCGGACGACGACCTCGACGAGGCGATGGACGAAGAGGACGCGCTCGAGATCGAGGCTCAGGTCCTCGCGCTCGAGGAGAAGGACGAGATCCGCGCTCTCCTCGCCAACGTCAAGAAGCTGCCGCGCGTGGACACCAAGGCTCGCGAACTCGTGAAGATCGTGGCTGCTCTGCGTGAGGCCAGCTACGAGAAATTGCTCGTCTTCACCCAGTTCACGGACACTCTCGACTTCCTCCGCGAGCACCTGGTCGCGGAGGGTTTCGAGGTGCTCTGCTTCTCAGGACGTGGCGGCGAGCTGCGCGAGAAGGCGGGCGGCTGGAAGCGGATCGAGCGCGACGAGGTGAAGCGCCTGTTCCGCGATGGGTCTGCCCAGATCCTGCTCTGCACCGATGCCGCTGCAGAGGGATTGAACTTTCAGTTCTGCGGGGCGCTCGTGAACTACGACATGCCGTGGAACCCGATGCGGGTCGAGCAGCGCATTGGCCGTATCGACCGCCTCGGCCAGCGCAACGAGACGATCGCCATCACCAACCTCCACTACGCAGACACGGTCGAGACGGATGTCTACATGGCGCTGCGGCAGCGCATCGGTCTGTTCACCAGGTTTGTCGGGAAGCTCCAGCCGATCCTGGCTGCTCTTCCGCGCAACATCAGCGAGGCCGTGCTCGGCGCGAGAGACGAGACCCAGCGCCAGGAGATGGTCCGGGATCTGGAGGAGCGGATCCGCAAGCAAGAGGAAGAAGGCTTCGACCTCGACGCCGCTACCGAGGCTGATCTCGATGAGCCCCCTCGTCCCCCTGCGCTCTATGACCTCCCTGCACTCGACAGGCTGATCCGGAGGCCCGACCTCCTGCCGGCTGGCTGCTCGGCCGAACAGCTGGGTCCGGGCGAGTACAAACTTTCCATGCCCGGAATGCGCCAGGGACTCCGCGTCACGACGAGCGCCTCCTTCTTCGAGGATCATCCAGGGAGCGCCGAGCTCTGGTCGCCTGGGAGCCCGCTATTCCCGAGTCCGGAGGATGGAGGGGCCGGGGATTCGCCCCCTACCGAGCGAATCCGGTTGCTATCCGAGGTTCTGCAATCCGGGTGAGAGCACTCTCGCGCGGCTGTCCGGTTGACCACCATTCGACGCTATGGCCCTCTTAGGACTCTCTCGCCCTGAGTTCTCCTTCCCCTCGTTGATCGCAGCTCGGCGCACTGCACGAACGCGCTTTCCTCTTCGGCTCGTGAGCTGAAAGTCTCCCCTCACTCCGACGGCCACACCCTCCGTGTCTCCCAGCCGTTGGCCGGGCTCCGCTGCGGGGTTTGCGGACACAGGCCCGCGCCCTCCGCTGCGCTGTGGTCACGGCCCTTGCCTCGACCCCTTGCTCCGCTTCCGCCCTCCGGCCAGCCCGCCGCGGCCGGCTCTCCAGTGCTGGCGAGAGAGCCGGCCCACAGCGGGCCCAGAACGACACGGAGGGTTTATGGCCAGCGTCGAGCACGAGAACATCCACTTCATCCGCGAGGTCGCGGTCCGCTACGTCGGGCGCTCCGCCCGCATCGCCACCTCGATCCGGCGACCGCTCGAAGTCGTCGAGTTCCTGCGCCGGGTCGTGCGCGACGACGCGCGTGAGCACTTCGTGGCGCTCTACCTGGACGGTCGCCATCGGCCGATCGCGCACCAAGTCGTCTCGATTGGGACCGCGTCGGCGTCGCTCGTCCACCCGCGCGAGGTCTTCCAGCCGGCGATCCTCGTCGGTGCCTGCGCGGTGATCGTGGCGCACAACCACCCCTCGGGCGATCCCAGTCCGAGCCGCGAGGACCGCGAGATCACCCAGCGACTCGCCCAGGCGGGTGCGCTCCTCGGCATCTCGTTGCTCGACTCGGTGGTGTTCACGCGCACGGGCGAGTTCGTGGCGCTCCGCGAGCGCGACGCGACGCTCTTCAAGCACGGCGCGGATCTCTAGTCCGCGCGTCGCGCGCATCGCATCGAGCCGTTGCCGCGGTCGGTGGCGGGCGCCAGCTGGGGCCGGCTGGCTCCATTCGCGTACCCGGTCAGCGTCGCCGTCGCCCCTTGCTCCCACCCCGTGACGGCCCTCGAATCACGCTCCTTTTTCCTCGTCCGCCTTCCGCTGCCCTCCCTCCGACGCCCTCCCGGCGGACTCCGCTCCGGCCTTTGTCACAGCCCCGCGCCCTCCGCTGCGCTGCGGTCACGGGCCTTGCCTCGGCCGCGCGCTGCGCCTCGCCGGTCGGGCGCTGCCCGCCTCGCCCGGCTCTCCGGGTCCGGTGAGGGAGCCGGCTCTCGGACGGGCCGGAGCAACAGGGAGGACAGCTCTAATGAAGGCGTACGAAGTCGTGATCGATCGCATCCTCGACCTTCTCGAGGCCGGGACCGTGCCGTGGCAGCGGCCGTGGAACCCTGCTGTTGGGCTCCCGCGAAACATCCGCGGCACGGCCTATCGGGGCATCAACCTCCTCGTCCTCGGCTGCCAGGGCTACGAGTCGCCGCTCTGGCTCACCTTCCGCCAGGTGAACCAGGTCGGTGGTCGCGTGCGTGCCGGCGAGCGCGGGACGCCGGTGCTGCTCTGGAAGTGGCCCGAACGCATCGCCGACACCGAGGACGCCCGCGAGCCGCGCCGGTCGGCTCCCTTGGTGCGGTACTACCGCGTCTGGAACCTGCTCCAGATCGAGGGCGTCGAGGCGCCCGCGTTGGTGGCTTCGCCGATCGTGACCGTGCGCACCAGCGCCGACTCCGTCGTCTCGGTGATGCCGGCCCCGCCGGAGATCCGGCACGACGGTGGCGCGCGCGCCTTCTACCGGCCCTCCACGGACTCGATCCACCTGCCGCCCCGGGAGGCCTTCCGTGACGCTGCCGGCTACCAGGCGACGCTCTTCCACGAACTCGTCCACTCGACGGGCCACCCGACCCGCCTGGCGCGCCCCGCGGTGACCGACGGTGCCCTCTTCGGTGACCACGCCTACAGCGAGGAGGAGCTCGTGGCGGAGATCGGCGCCGCGTACCTCTGTGCCCACGTCGGGATCGCCGAGCGTACCCTCGAGAACAGCGCCGCCTACGTGGCGTCGTGGCTGCGGGTGCTTCGCGACGACCGACGGCTTCTCCTTCGCGCTGCCCAGCACGCGCAGCGGGCCGTCGATCATGTGCTCGGGATGGCCCCCGCCGATGGTCCCCGCGAGGGATCGTGAGTCGCCCGTGGGCGGTCGCCCGATGCCGGGCTCGCCTCCGCTGCGGGCCCGGCTTCGTCGGGTATCCTCGCCGTGTCCTGGCAGCGAGTTCCTTGCTCGGCCGGGTCCGGAGCGGTGCCATGGTCGTCGCCGAGTTCTTCCTGATCGCCTTCGTCGTGGGCATCATGACGAAGACCTGGCTCGGCTTCCTCGGCACCTTCGTCGGCCTCTACGTGCTCTACCGCTTCACCCGTCTCTCTGCATCGCTCGTGCTCGCTTTGAGCCTCTACTGGGGCCTGGTCGGCTTCCACTTGGGCGCTGCCCTGGGCGGTGTCGCTGCCGGGGCGATGCTCGCGATCGCCGGGTTTGTGGTCGGTCTCGGCGTCCATCGAGGCGGAGTCTTCGCCGCTCCTTTGCAGCAGCGACCGGTCGATCGAAATCCCTCCGCCGACGGCGCCGAAGAGGCTCGCATGTCGCCTTACTCGGCTCGACCGCTGCACGGCACGCCCCACGGCGAGGTCATCGACGCTGAGTATCGCGTCGTCTCCTGACCTCCGAAGAGCACCAGCGCCGTGCGGTCCGCTTGCGTTCGAGCGCACGTTCTCGGGGCACTGTTCTGCTCGGCGGCTGCAGCGGCTTGGTAGTTCGCCGGTAGCTGCGCGGTAGCTGACCCGGCAGTCGGCTTGCAGAGCCGCGGTAGATCGAGTGCGTCTGGAGTCGCTGTGCGGTGTGGGGCGTGAGAAGGATCGGGAAAGAGGACTGCGAATGCAAGATAAATGACGGAGAGATCCGCGGAAGTGTCGGTTTCCGTTCGGGTTTCCGAGGGAGAACCCGAACGCGACGGAGAGATTCTCCTCCACCTTCGATCGAAGAGACGGCGACCAAATCGACTCGGATGATGCGGTGCAGGTGGCGCCGGACGGCAATATTGGCCCCGCGACGAGACGCCGAAATCGGGCCAGCCCGGTGGGACTACTCGCCCTGCGGGCGCACGTCCGCCGCCCGAGTCGGCGCCACTTCCCCGCCGTCGGCGACGCCCGAGGTGTCGCCGGATTGCAGACCGGTGGTTGCGCTCCCGATCCGGTCCACGACCTCGCGCCACGCTCGGTGGCGTTCTGCCGCCCGCTTGAGTCGCGCCGGGCGGACATGATCCGGGACGTCTTCGAGGTGCAGCATCACGCCGAGATAGAAGCGGTCGATCATCGCTTCCAGGCGCGACTGATCGCTGATAAGGCGGTCGATACGTTGCAGCTGAACACCGAAGTTACCTACCAGGCGGGCCTCGAGCCCCTTGAGCGCTGCCTCGAGCAACCCGCGCGCCGGCCCTCCCTCGTCACCTGCGATGCGCAAAGCATCGGCGAGCGCGTCGCGATACGCATAGAGGTCCTCGAGCTCCCGCCGGACGCATTCGGACACCGTCATTCCGCGGGCTGCCGCCTCCCGCACGATTCGCCCGTAGAGATCGGCGCCCGCGTAGGAGCGGATCTCGTAGCGGGCACGGTTGGACTTCATCGGCCAGCCTCCGGAGCGGGCCCAGCGTTGCCCGCGAGAAGAGCCTCGGCGTCGGGCGGCGGAGCATCGGCGGAGACACTTTCGGTGGGCGGTTTGGGCGTCGCGGGCGTCGGCTCTGTCGGCGTGCTCACGGTCGCGAATTCGTCGGCTGTTGCTTCCCAAGGGCAGGCCCGCTGGGTCAAACGATCGGACATCGGGGGCGCCGGAACCCGCGCTCTCCCTGCAAAGTCCGGGTCGCGGTAGTAGCGGAGCTTCTGCCCGAGGATCGGCCGAGCGTTGGACACGAAGACCAGGGCAGCGTCCTCCGGAAGGCGCATCACCTCGTCCGGGGTGAGCAGCAGCCGGTGCGACTCCTGCTCCGAGGCGAGTACGTGCATGAGCACGGGGTTGAGCCGGTTGCCGGTGTAGGTCCGGGTCTCCTTGTGGACGGTCATCGCTCCGGCCATGTCCGAGAGGAGGCGCGCCGTCTCGACCTTGTTGGGTGCGTACGCGACGCGGACGTGGCAGTTGGAGACGATGCTCTCCTCGCGCCCGTAGGCTGCATAGAGCTGCGAGAGGTCCTGCACGATGAGGAACGCTTTGACGCCGTAGCCGGGCAGGTACGAGAGCTGGGTCTGGAAGAAGTCCAGGCGCCCAAGCGTCGCGAACTCGTCCAGCATGAGCAGGAGCCGATGCCGGTAGCGGGGAGCGTGCCGGCCATCCTCGAAGTCCATCCGCTCGGTCAGTCGGCGGCCGATCTGGTTGATGAGGAGGCGGAGGAGCGGACGGACCCGGCTCAGGTCGGAGGGCGGTACGGTGAGGTAGAGGCTCACCGGCCGATCGTGGTGCATGAGGTCGGCGATCGAGAAATCGCAGGCCGCGGTGTTCGCCGCTACGACATCGTCGTGGTAGAGGCTCAGGAACTTCGTGGCCGAGGAGAGCACACTCGATCGCTCGTTCTCGGACTTGTTCAGCAGCGACCGCGCCGCACGGGCCACCGCGGGATGGGTCGTGGTGGGCTTCCCGGTCTGGGCGTCGCACCAGTTGCGCTCGCCGGCCGGGTCGTGCTGCGTGTCGATCATCTCCTGGAGCACCTCCTCGATGGGACGGTGTGGATTGGTGAGGAAGTCCAGACACCCGCGAAGCGACTTGTCGCGTCCGGCGTAGAGCACGTGCAGGATCGTCCCGGCGAGGATCTCCTGCGCCGTCAGGTCCCAGTGATCCTTCGAGCCGTTGCCGTCGGGATCGACCAGGATGTCCGCGATGTTCTGGACGTCGCGGATCTCTTTCGGCCCCTTCCGGACCTCGAGCAGCGGGTTGTAGCGGGCGGCCGATCCGTCATCGCAGGTGGGGTCGAACTTGAGGCAGACGCTGCCGAGCCCGCGCTGCCGCCAGCCGGCGGTGAGCGCCCAGTTCTCACCCTTGATGTCGTTCACGACGACGGAGTCCGGCCAGGCGAGGAGACTCGGGATGACCCAGCCGACTCCCTTCCCCGACCGCGCCGGTGCGAATCCGAGGACGTGCTGCGGTCCGTCGTGGCGCAGAGGGACCGTTCGGCCGTCTTGCAGCCATCCACCCACGTAGACGCCGCCGGCGTCGAGGAGGCCGGTTCCCGCGACATCCTTGTCGTCCGCCCAGCGCGCCGAGCCGTGGCTATCCGTTCGGCCGCCGAGCTTGCGCGCCCTCCGTACGGCCAGGACCAGGCCGACGAGGAAGACGAAGTGCGCGGGAGCGCCAATCAGCCAATGGCCGGTGCGCCATATCGCCTCTGCCTCCGGCACGCTGCCGTAGCGCAGTTCCCAGAGCAAGAAGTCCCACGGCGCGTAGATCGGTCCCCACCAACAGGCGCCGGCCGCCAGAGCGGCGGCGAACAGGGCAGGGGACCAGCCGCGACTAGGCGCGTGCAGCAGGGCGGTAAGGCCGAGCGCGATGGCTACGGCGGCTGCAGCGAACAGCAAACGGCGTTCGTCCGGTTCGGGTGCGTAGAGGGGCGTGCCGAGCGCGGGCTGGTAGGCGAGCTTCCAGGCGGCCCACTGCGTCCCGGTCCAGATGATCAGGACGAGGCAGCCAAGCGTGCTGGCGATCGAGCCGAGGAAGATGCCGGCGGCAGTGTTGCGCTCACCGGAGGAGGGAAGGCGATAGAGACGAGTCGCGGCCACGAGCCGGCTCCCAAGAGCGGGAATACCGGCCATCCAGAGGGTGCGCTCAGTATACCGCGGGGCCTGGCTCAGCAGCCGAGCCATCAATCCATCAACTGCTCACCTCCGCGGGGGCAACGCCGAAGGCGCGATAAACCGCCATTCGAAGCTCTTCGCCCTGCGGGAGCCCCCGATGGCTATAGGCGCACGCCCGGTGGCGGTCGACTAGCTCGATAATTCGGTCCACCTGTTCGCGGCTTTGGGAAGGAAGCGCGCGGACCTCCTCGAGCTGTGCCGGCGTGAGGTACCGATGCAGGTATTTGTACGGGTCGAGATTCCGCTTGAGCACAAAATTCTGAATCACGACGTTCCAATTGCTCCACGAGGCCAGCTGGTCAACCACGTCCTTGTAGTGCCGGTACTGAGCCAGCTCCGGCCGCGCGATCGATTCAACTAGATCCCGGAGCCACCCCTGGAAGTGCGCCACTCTGTCGCGATACCCCCGGAAGAGGCTCTCGAGATCGATCACATTCTTCGGTGCGCTGCGGATGTACTCGCGCGCTGACGAGTCCCACGCGTCCCAGGCGAGCAGCTCGTCAGCGCGGAGCACGAAGCTGGTCTCGCGTTTTCCGGCAGGGCCGTAGGTAATCACCTCCCGCCATGTCGATGACGAAGGCCGGAAGTGCGACACGTAGTTGCGAAGCCCCTGCACGAAACGATGCTCTGGGTTCTCGGCGAACTCCGCGTTGATCCTCTCCCGGTAGCCCGGCAGCTGCCAGCGGTCGCGCGCTCTTCTGCTGTGATCGACAAGCGCAAGCGCGCTCGCAGCGGCGCAGAATGTTCCTCTTCGCACGGCCAGAATCGCGCGCTCTCGCGCACCTTCGTTCACGCGATCGAAAAACCGCGGGTCAGAAAGGCCCGCGCGATACGCCTCACATGCCGCGAGAAGGTCGTCGACAGCCGCACCGAAGATTTCGAAAGAGAGGCGGAGATCATCGAGGATCTCCTGTGCGCGACCGCCAAGCGAAGCTTGGATCGCCGCACGCGTTTCCGAGAATGAACGCCAATACGCTGCGCGAAGAGCTTCGTCATCCCACGGGTGCGCGCCAAGTCCCAGGTTCATATTCTCACAGCGCGTCTCGGGTTCCAGAACGGGTCCGTGAGACGCGTGACGGTGAGGCTCTGCGCCGAAGAGGCATCCGGGCTCTCGCTTAGTTGAACTCTTAGACGCGCCAGTATACCGCCGGGCCTGGCTCAGCGTCCCCGGCCGCGGTCACGCTCATGCTCGATGTCGTCGAGGACCCAGGCGAGGCGGCGTCGCTCCCGGCTCTCTTCGTCGGTCACGGCCTGCGCACGCGCGCGCACCGCGTGGCCGACCTCGAGGTCCCGCCGGTCGGTCGGCACTGCCGCGAGTCGTCGTCCCGTGTCCAGAACCGCGTAGGAGGTGCCGTCGTCGCTCGTGGCATACGCGACGAGCTCGCCACGGTAGGCAAGGCCTGCTCGCGCCCGAGCAAGCTCGATCTCCTTCCCGTGACTGCGCTCGAGCTCGCGAAGGTTCGTCGGTATGCGCCCGCGATCGTCCATCCTGGCTTCGACCATCCGCTCTGCTCCTTCCGAGATCTCGTAGGTTCGTCCGAGCGCTCCGGTCTCGATGGGCCGGATCAGTCCCTCGCGCTCGAGGACACGGCCACGGGCCAGCACAGCCGAACGCCATTGACGAAAAAAGCCGCGTCCGCCGGTTGCGATCGCCGGCGGGAGCGAGCCGGTCTGCCGGATGGAACGAAGTGCATCGCGATCCAGGGCCGTGCTGCCGGTCTCGGTCCGCCGCAGATCCCGGAGGCGTCCGTGCTCGATGATTTCCGTACGCTGGGGGCCCCGGCCGCGACCGGAAGCGCGAGCACGAAGGGTCACGACCGAGCCAGGTCGCAGCCGGCCTTGCTCCCGCACGCGAAGGATCTCGGCGCTCTGGGGCACCAGGTGGCGGTTGCCGTCAGTCCCCTCCAGGATCAGGAACGGCTCGTCGCGAGCCTCGTCCAGGCCGGCGCCAGCGATCCGCCCCGTCACCTCGACGCCAGCCTCCATGCGCGTGAACACGAGTGGCGCGTGACGATCGGTGACGAGCGCGTACGAGCGGGCCAGGCTCTTCTGGATGTCGCCAGCGACCTGGATCTGCCGGAGGGCGGGCATGATGTCAGGAGAAAGCTGCCAGCGCTTGGAGTCGATCCTCTCGGCGAGGCCAAGTCTTTCGAGATAGTGAAGTCGTCGTAGATCGTGGAGGCGACGCTCTTGACTGGCCGCGGAGGCGGACGGCGGGTCCTCGAACGAGATGACCCCGTCGGGACCGGCTCTGCCGAGCAGAGAGCGGTCTATCTCCGTGACCCTCTGAGCGTGGATCGCCTGCTCCCGCTCGCGTTTCCGATCGAGTTCGTGACGGTGGCCCAGGGTTCGAGTCAAGAGCTCTTGGCTACGCACCCGGATCCCTGAACGCACATAATCGCGAGAGATGAGGAGGGGCTTGCCCTTCTCGTCGACGCCACGGACGACGATGTGTACGTGGGGATGATCCGTGTCGTGGTGGTCGATCGCAGCCCACTGCAGCTTGGTTCCGAGGTCGGCCTCCACCTGCATCACGAGACGGCGCGCGTGCTCGCGGAGATCGACGCGGTCACCCGCCTCCGGCGACACCACCATCTTCCAGAGGCGTTGATCCCTTGCCTTCTGCCAGGCATCGAGTCGGTCGGGAAGCTCGACGTCGTCTCGCATGGCGTCGAAGCCGAGTCCCTTCCCGCCTTCCCGCTGTGCGCCCGTCCGGCTGAGGTACCGACCCTGGGCTCTCCACGACCCTCGTCCCTTGTTTCGCGCGTAGGAAACCTTGACGAGACTTCGCTGCTGGAGCGCGGACGGCGATGAAAGGAAGGCTGGCGCGGACCCGCGCCGCCCGCGCGCGCGGCGCCCCCCGAGTTGCGCTGACACGCGGCGCAGGGCGCGCGCGGGGTGGCCGCTCTCCTCACGCGCGATCCGCGACGGCCGAAGCCGCATTTTGAGGCCGTCGGGCGCCGGAATGGGCGGCCCCTCGCGCGTTTGCCCAAGGGTCAGCGACGAAAGCTCGGCGCTCCGCTTGTGCCCTCGGAGGTGCGCGTGATCGGGAGCGCGCGAGGCGTCCGGCTGAACGGTCCCCGGGCGAGTAGACCGAGGACCTCGCGGCGCCATTCAGTCGCTCCGTCCAAAGACGAGGAGCGGTTCGACGCGTACGACGATGCTCTCGATCGGAATGGGGCCGAAGTAGCGACTGTCCCAGCTGCGATCTCGGTGGATCCCGAGAACCCATGCCTCGCCGTCCGGCACCTTGCGATGTCCGAGCGGAACGTGCGCGAGCGGTCGCCCGAGACTGTCCACTTCGCGAAGCTCTGAGCGGTCGAGCATCCGACCGTTCACGGCGAAGAAGTTCTGCTGTACCTCCACCTCATCGCCCGGCAGTGCGACGACCTGCTTGAGGACCGGGCTGCTTCCGCGTCCACAGTTGCCCGCCGAGAGGTAGCGGCGCGCGCGCCCCAAGCTTTCTAGATCGGACGGCAAGCACAGAAGCGCGAGGTCGCCGCACCGGGACGGGCCGGGGATTTCGCGGTAGATACCAACCGGCGCGGAGAAGGTCCAGTTGAAGCGAAGGCCCAACGACGAGGTTCCGTGCATGGCCGCGGTCGTCAGCAAGGTTGCGTAGGCAGCTGCAGTACGGCGGAGTCGACGCGAGAACCGAGCACGGTGAGCCACCTGCATCCCTCAGGCCCGCTGGTGGAGAGTTTGACCGTCGCCTTGGCCCGATCCAGCGTCGGAAGTCGAGCGCCGTCGCGCACTGTCGATGTAGTGCTCGAGCTCAGCCGGGTCGTAGCGGACAGCGTGGCCGAGCTTCACGAACCGCGGCCCGTTGCCCTGAAGCCTCCATTTCTGGAGCGTCCGCACGCTGAGGCCCAAGATCACCGAGGCCTCGTGCTCTGTGACCAGTCCCGGCATAGGCATGCTGCTGAGAGCAAAGGACGTGCCGAGTCGGAGGTCACGCTCTCCAGCTCAACGAGCTCTCACTCGCCGAATAGGAGTTCGCAGAAGGGTGAAACGCTCGGCCTACGCATTTCCGACCCGGGTCTGGTTGCCGATGGCGATCAATCGACCGCCAACCCGATTGGTTCTGCATGGCTCTCTCGCCGGCCAACCGGCCTGCAGGTCGATTGGGGCGGTGCCAGCCATCTCGAGGAGCTCACGGCGCAGAACACAGCAGGGCTCCGCCGCCTCGCATGTCGTAAGGATGACGTGGTGATGTACCACCCTTGCCGGCAGACTGTGCGCCACGGAGGTGAGCCCATGTCGACACCGGCTGGCGAGCGAATCCGCTTTCAAAGGGAGCGGCGTGGCTGGAGCCAGGAACACTTAGCCGCAACGAGCGGCGTCAGCTTGCGCCAGATACAGCGGATCGAGACCGCAGAGTCGAGCCCTCAGAAGCAAACCCTCCTCGCCCTGGCGAGCGCGTTCGGGCTCCACGTGAGCGAGCTTTCACGTGGCTTGTCTACAGAAGACCTCGCCGCAATCGAAGAGCAGTTCATGTGCCCACACTGCGGCGCACTCTTGGTCCAGCGAACCTTCGTGCCGCATGAGTATGGCGATTGCGAACTCGAGGAGTTCGAATGCGGCTACACGCGAGGGTGGTCTGATCGACCTTGCCCGACCGAACCCCGGTTTCCGACAATCGATGACTACGACCTGATTTCGGTGCAGGAGAGTTACGGTCTCTGGTACTGCTCTGCCAGGGGTAAGACAAGAGAGGCTCGGCAGATCAGCCTCTGGCCTGCTTCGGGGAAGACTCAGCAGGAAGCTGAGGCGCGGGTGCGAGCATCTCTTATTCGTTCGCGAGGTGGGAGCGCTGCGGCCGAGGCGTTCCTAGAGAACGAGATTGGTTCACCGCTGTAGTGGTGCCTCGCGTCGCGACCGCGGACCTAGGGCAGCTTGTCGAGTTCGTGGAGTGCCCAGTTGACAACACCAATCGCCGCGTCCGTTTCAGCGAACGTCGGCGCTACGTGCTGGTGAGAGAACCGGTTTCGAAAGAGTACGTAGACACCGGCGAAGAGATTTCGCAGGGCTACGCGCGTTGGTTCCGGCAGCGAAGGTGACGCCTGCTTGCCGAACGCGTGGTTCACGAGATCCTCGCCGTCCACTGTGGCAGGAGCGCCAAACTGCGCTCGCATCCGCTCGGTCAGTATGAGGAACGCCTTGCGAATGGCTGAGTCGTACTCTCGCCGCAGAAGCAGATTCGCGATCGCGCCCACGAGCTCCTTATCGTAGTTTTCTGGCTGCCGGGCCCACTGAAGGAGGTCGCTTCGCAGTTGAACCAGCGCCACCTCCACCGACCAAACATGCCCGTGCTGGGGATCGGAGGTGGGCTGAGAGCAAAGTTTGCCCAGAATCCAAACGCACCTATTCAGCTCTTCATAGTGCTTGAGCCCGGTTGGCAGAGTATCTCTGAGGTTCGCCAGACGTTGGCGGAGGTTCGATAGCTCCTCCCTCCGCGGTGTTTGGCTCTGTCCAAAGCCAGAGGCTACGGATCGGGTCAGGTCGGTTACAGAGTCGAGTTCTTCAAGAAGCTGCACGAAATACAAGAACACGTTTCAGCCCCCGGATATATCCGTCTCGTCTTCAGGATCAGCAAACAAATCGTCATCACCTGGCGCAAGAGCTCGTTCGGCTCGGATGCGCGTGCCGGGCTCAACAACCATCCATCCAAGGTCAGGGAGATCGTTGAATATTCGGGGCTGTGCCTCAGGGCCTCCGATGCCGCCGATGGTCCGCAGGCTCTTATTCCATTCGAGTGCCCAGAACCATTCTCCACTCCCTGCCCCGTCTCGGGCTAGAAGCGCACGAAAGTAGCCCTCGGCTGACACAATGTTGACATGGCGGGACCAGCCTCGGACTCGCCGCGCGAGCTCAACAAGCCAGGTATTGCCCCAGTCGGCGTGAAGAAAGTATTGACCGAACCACCAATGCTCGGTGGGCAGCAGTCGAGTTCCCTCGGCCCGAAGTGGATCTGTGCTTGTCACCAGCGAGAAGAATGCTTGTGTCTGGCGATACGCCAACAGTTTGACGGCTATGGGATCAAGCGGGGGCGGCCCGACGAGCCCGACAGTGCCTGAGAGGCCGTTACTCCCGAACGAGAAGGACGTCTCGCTGCGCACATCAGACACGAGCCTGCCGCGTTCGACGGGATGGAAGTCGTGCGATGCTTTGCGGCGCGCGATTTGGTCGATCGACGGATCCGAGCGAGCCGGCGAGACCCACAATGTAACGCTTGAAACGTGTCGTTCGGCGTTTGCCTTCTCGGCGTTGCACTTCACACATGCGCGGAAGATGAAGTTGAAAGCCTTGCCATCGCCGAATGATCCATCGGGCACGAAGGAACGGCCGATCACGTGCTCGCGGTCCGAGGTGATGGTGCCGTCACCCAGTGGACGAGCACAGTAGAGGCAGAACTGATTCGACTTCGACAGCGATCGATGAAACCAGACAACCGGCTGATTGTCTCGAAGTCGATAGACTCGCGGCGTCTGCTCACGGGTCATTGCACCTCCTTGGCCTTTGATCGGAGCCACTCGCCCGTGTCTTCTGGAGACATCGGCCCTTCCCCTAACTCACGAGCATAGATGCGGCTTCGGTCATACAGGAACCAGGCGGATCGCCGTTTCTGTTGCAGATCTGTGTACGAAATCTCGAACCAACCCATACCTGCTTCCTGCACGGCGATCTGGAGTGAGCTTCCCTTTTGAAGGACCTGGCGTGATGCGTCCGCAAGCTTCAGGCTGCCCGTGACGCCGCCAAGGGTCACGTGTGTTACTTCGGCACCTTGGTTGGTGAGTTGAAACTCGAAGATCGGGCCATCGCCCTTGCGTCGTGCTTGACCCATCACAAATATCGGTTGGGCTAGGAGGTCATCGCGCTTGTCGCGCGCGAGTGCTGAGGCTGCCATTTGTTGAGTCGCAGCGACCTGAAGGCGAAGCTCCTCGACTTGCAATCGGAGCTCGCTCGATTGCTGCAAGTAGCCGACGACGAGCCAGAGAAAGGCAAGCGGCGCGAACCAACCGGCTAGGAAATCGCCGGTCTCGTTCGGCTCCATGGTCGGAATTGCGGCGTGCTGCCAACTCGCGTAGGCGAGGAAGAACAGCAACCAGATCCCCGAGCCGATGACGCCAACGCGAATCGGCCAGGGACTGACCGAGCCTTGCATATCGTTCGTAGCCCTTGGCCGGAGCAGGAGGGGAACCGGCCCTCACGGGCTTGTGCGAAGGAGGGCGCGGCGAAGGCTAGGCCTAGTTGATTGATGCGCAACCCGGCCGCCCCCTTGGGGGGAGGGCCGCGAACCAACTTTCCTCCAGGTGCAGCCCTTCTAGTAGGACCTGCTCACGAGTAGCCAGATCGAAATGCCGATCAAGAGCGAGAGCGTTAGCCGGCGCCACACACTAACCGGCGTCCTAGCTTGGGCGCTTGTTTGTCGAACGCCGCGGGCGAATCCGGCGATCTGCTGTCCGAGCCAAAGTGCGATCGCTCCCAGCGCTATCGAAACCGGTACGACGAGAACCAGGCTACCTACAGCCTTGCCGATTGAACCGGCAACGATCGAATACGCGACAGCAAGCAAGAGCACCGCTAAGAAGAAGATCGCGCGCTCACTCATGGCACAGCCGCTCCTCGCAGGATCCAAGCGCCGACGTCGTACGCGAATCGCGCGACTGTCGACAGGACAACTGCGTGGAAGAGGAGTCGGGTTTTCATGCCTGGGATTCGCGATCCCTCCAACTCAATGTACGGGTACAGCCATCGCGCGACGCTGAACAGCAGGCGGAACGTGAGAAGAGCCAAGAGGAAGAAGTAGACGCGCATTAGTCCCGGCAGTGGCTGCGCGTGCTGGGCAAAGGAGTCAAAGAGCGCGCCGAGCCGCGCGCTTGCCCAGAGCGACATCGGAAGGCCGAGAACGACGAGCAAAGCGTCGTACGCATGGCGCCTGTAGATCATTGAACGCAGCGGCGATTGCCGGCGCGAGATGATCTTTAGGATTGCTTCGTGAACCGCTGAAACCCAGGTCGAGTTCGCGCCGATCACGAAATACGAGCTGTTGTTGGGCGGTGGAGTTCCCGAGACGTTACTCAGGTCGATGAGCGGAGGCCGGCGGAAGTCGAAAAAGATAGCGGCACGGTCCAGCGGATCGCGCTGAACGGCCATTTTGTGCATGACTGAGGTATCGAAGTGAATCGACTCGATGGGTTCAGGAAGTGTTTCGAGGTCCAGGGCATCCGCTGAAAAATACATTGCCTGCTCTCCCCGTCCGCCGTTCACGGCGAACGTTACGGCGAAGAGCTGGCGAACCCAGTTCTGATATCCCTGGAACTGTTCCTCCGATTGGTCCGGCGGACGCTTCAGCCCATTGGCCGTCTTCTCGCCGATCTCCTGCGCCTTCGCTTGTAGCTCGGAGAACAAACGGCGGAGGTCGGCGATGCTCACCACGCCGGCCGGGAGCGGACCCTCGTGCTTGCTGCCTTGGTAGATCACCCCTGCCATACGCGGGGAAGTGGTAGCAGCGCTGGCCCAATGCCCCCAGCCCAGCGTGCCGCCACCTAGCCGAGACGTCGCTCGACTACGTCTAAGGTCTGGCGGCGCTGCCTAGTTCCCGCGCCACAGCTTCACCAAGCTCAGGCCGTAGCTTTGACCAACAGCATATGGTGTAGTCTGCGAAGCGCGCCCGATGTTCACGCATTCTCATGCGCGACGACGTCAGGAATTCCACTGGACGATCTAGTCGAGCCTTTAGTGAACCGTCGCGAGCTCTCGCCTACGAGATGAGGCGGGCTGGCCTGATCTCGTTCCACTCGCGGTCCTTCGGTCCCCCTCGTCTGTTTGGCGCCGAGTGCTTACCTGAAGCTTACCTGGCGGCGTTGAGGCTTATCATCGCCGCCGTAAGTCTGCGAAACAATGGAGCCGACGACCGGATTCGAACCGGTGACCTGCTGATTACGAATCAGCTGCTCTACCAGCTGAGCTACGTCGGCTGAGGTCGCCGCGGGGGCGGCGGGGCGGGGAGGGCGGCAAGGTAG